>JBEIJQ010000053.1:0-19308 GCA_040380145.1 Lewinellaceae bacterium
GAAAAGGTCCAAAAGGGCCGCGAGCACAACCCACAAGTGGGCGTGGAGGAAATTTTCCCCGATGCGATCGTTGATTTTGCCGAACTGGAAGGTTCGGACAAAACCAAGTTGAAAACGAAGTTGAAAGACGTCATTGCGGATATCCGCAGAGATAAAACCCAAAAAGTGGGCATTTTGCTCGACCGCGACGAAGTACCCGAATCCGAGTGCATTCAGCTCATAGACGAGGCCGTCCAAGCGGCCTGCGCCGAAATGGGTGCCGTATTCAGCGGAACCATTGCCCAACTGAACACTTTTTACGAAGTCGCTTATCAGGGACAGCGTTTTTCGCTGGCCTGCGGATTGGTGGGGCTGGAGGGAAAAGGCGAACTGACCCATCTGCTCCGCGCCACGGCGAATCAACCCTCGGATTTTGCAGATTGTCTGCAAGCCTGGCGCGATTGTGCCGAAACCAAAGGCAAAACCATCAAAGACAAAGATTTTACAAAAATATGGGTGGATTTTTACATCCGCTGGGACACCTGCAGCAAGAAAGACCGCAAGCAAGCGGAAATGAAATGCAGTATGCGTTATTTTGGGACGGTTTTGGAAAAAGATCTTTTCGACTTCGAACATCCCGCCCTTTCCGATCTCCGAACCTTCTTGGCTCCATTCGCGAACTAATTTTTTTTCAGATACTTATGACCCCGACTTCCAACGAATTCCGCTTTTCCGAAGCTGCGCTGGCCGAGATCGCCGACCTGCGCACGCGTTTCCCCGAAGGCAAGCACAAGAGCGCGCTGCTGCGCACCCTCCACCTCGCGCAGGAGGAAAACGGAGGCTGGCTGAGCGTGCCGGCGATGGACCGCGTGGCGGAAGTGCTCGATCTGAAACCGATCGAAGTATATGAAGTGGCCACTTTTTACACGATGTACAACCTCAAGCCGGTGGGCAAATACCTGCTCGAAGTATGCCGCACGGGCCCTTGTTATGCCTGCGGATCGCACCGCATCGTGGCCCATCTCGAGGAAAAGCTCGGTATCCACGACGGCGAGACCACGCCCGACGGGATGTTCACCCTCAAGACCGTGGAATGTCTCGGGGCCTGCGGCTACGCGCCGATGATGCAGGTCGGCGAGTTTTTCCACGAGTTCCTCGACGAGGCCAAGATAGACCAGTTCATCGCCGATTGCCGCGCCGGCAAGATCGATGTGGGCACTTGGCGTCAAAGCCGCTTTGCCCAGTAACGGACGGCTTTTTTCCGAGTTTTTTGAAAAAATTTTTACCCTGATATATGTCCCGTAAACTTCTCCTCGAAAACGCCCACATCGAAGGCATCCGCACCTACGAGGTGTACCGCAAGCACGGCGGCTACCGCTCGGTGGAAAAGGCCCTCAAGACGATGACCCCCGACGAGTTGGTCGAAGAAGTCAAAAAATCCGGGCTCCGGGGCCGTGGCGGCGCTGGCTTTCCCACGGGCATGAAATGGTCGTTCCTGGCCAAGCCCGAGGGCGTTCCCCGCTATCTGTGCTGCAATGCCGACGAATCCGAGCCGGGCACGTTCAAAGACCGCTATCTGATGGAGTTCATCCCCCACCTGTTGATCGAGGGGATGATCGTGTCGAGCTTCGCCCTTGGCTGCAACACCTCCTACATCTACATCCGCGGCGAATACCGCTGGGTGGTGCGCATCCTTGAAAAGGCCATCGCCGAGGCGTACGCCAACGGCTGGCTAGGTCAGAATATTCTGGGTACGGGCTATTCGCTGGACCTATACGTGACGCCCGGGGCGGGCGCGTACATCTGTGGCGAGGAAACCGCGCTGATCGAATCCCTCGAGGGCAAGCGCGGCAATCCCCGTATGAAACCCCCCTTCCCCGCTGTGAAGGGCCTCTGGCAGAGCCCCACGGTGGTCAACAACGTGGAGTCTATCGCCGCGGTGGTGCCCATCGTCAACGACGGCGGCGAGGAATACGCCAAGATCGGCGTCGGCAGATCCACCGGCACCAAATTGATCTCGGCCTGCGGCAACATCAACAAGCCCGGCGTATATGAGATCGAAATGGGCATTTCCGTTGAGGAATTCATCTACTCCGACCAATACTGCGGCGGCATTCCCAAGGGCAAACGCCTCAAGGCCTGCGTGCCCGGCGGTTCCTCCGTGCCCATCCTGCCCGCCGACCTGCTGCTCAAAACGGCCAACGGCGACCAGCGCCTGATGACCTACGAAAGCCTCGCCGACGGCGGCTTCGTGAGCGGTTCCATGCTCGGCTCCGGCGGATTCATCGTCTATGACGAAGACCAGTGCATCGTCCGCAACACTTGGACCTTCGCGCGCTTCTACCACCACGAAAGCTGCGGACAGTGCTCGCCCTGCCGCGAAGGCACGGGCTGGCTCGAAAAAGTCCTCAATCGCCTCGAACACGGCCAAGGACGGATGCACGACATCGATCTGCTCGTAGATGTGGCCAAGAAAATCGAGGGCAACACGATCTGTCCGCTTGGCGATGCCGCCGCGTGGCCCGTGGCCGCCGCCGTGCGCCACTTCCGCGACGAGTTCGAGTGGCATGTGCGCGAGCCCCAAAAAAGCCTCACCCACAGTTTCGGTATCAAAGGCGAACTGGTGCCCTCCACCACGGCCGGCATCGAAACGGCTGTGGCGCATCATTAAACTTTTTTGAAGCCCATTTTTTTACAGAAAAAAAATTTTCCCATCCTTGCTGCAGTCCATTTCCATAAAAAACTTCAAATCCATCCACGACGAGACCATCGAATTGGCTCGCGTGAATGTGTTTATTGGGGAAAATGGGTGCGGCAAAACCAATATCCTGGAGGCGCTGGCCATGGCCAGTGCGGCACAGAAAGGCCGTTTCGATCATCTCGATCTGCTCAACAAAGGAGCCAGAGTCGCCAAACCGAGTTTGATGGAAAATGCTTTCAAAGGGGCAAAAGCAAATTCGAACATTCGCTTGGTGCTGCAAATGGATAAGGAAGTGACCGAGCCGCTCGAATTTGAATTGAAAGCTGATCAAGACGAGATCTCGACGGAATGGGAATTGGTTGCGGAAAGAGAGCTCAAGGGCAAACTGAATGCTCCTCTTTTGCAAGAACTCGCCCGGAAATTGCGAAAAACAGAAGGGCTCGACCAACAGCAAATGCAAACACTGTTTGGGCCCTATTTTGTATCCGAACCTTTTTTTCGCTACCTCTCCGACTACCTCATCTACAACGTCAACGACCTGTCTCTGCGCGGTATTTCCAATGAGAGCAAGGTCCGCCCCGTGGGGGTTTATGGGGAAGGGTTGGACGATTTGCTTTACCTGCTTTCCAAGGAAGACCGCGCGCTGTTGGTGGAAAAACTGCGGCGCATCGATTGGTTCGACAGTTATTTGCTGGACGAATCGGACGAGCTCAAGCGCGAGGGGCACAAACTCGGCAGAAGCCAGTCCAAGTTGTATTTCAAGGACCGCTTTTTGGGGAAAAGCAAGATTTTTTCTCTGGAAAATGCCAACGAGGGCATCCTGCACCTTCTATTCTACTATTCCGTGCTGTTGAGCGAAAGAACCCCTCGGATTTTCGCCATCGACAACATCGAAAAATCCCTCAACCCGAGGCTTTGCCGGGAAATGATGAAGGACGTCTGCGAACTGGCCGTGGCCAAGTCCAAGCAGGTGCTCATCACCACCCAAAACCCGGCGGTGCTGGACGGCCTGAACCTGCACGACGAAAATGTGCGCCTCTTCGTGGTCTCGCGCAACGAAAAGGGCCACACCCGAACCAAACGCATCAAACTGAAACCAGATCAGCCGGAAGGCCAACATCTCCGTTTGTCCGAAATGTGGATGCGCGGACTTCTGGGCGGCATACCCACCAACTTCTGATGAGCGAACCGAGAACCATATTCCTCTTTGCCGAAGGGCGCGCCGATTTGGCCGTCCTCGAAAATGTCCTCTACGGGGCATTGCCGGGAGAAGAATTGGAGTTTCGGTACATGCTGCCCGAATTGGATTTCGACGAGACCGACAAGGCGCATCTGGACCCGAACAGTTTCAGCAGCTGGACGGTGATCAAAAAAGAGTGTCTGGAAAAAAACAAATTGACTGCGGCCGCTATGCTCGCATCCGATCAAGATCTGATCGTGCTGCACATCGATGCGGCAGAGCGCCATAGGCCCGACTTCGACTTCGATCATCTGGCCGAACCCCGGGATGCCGAGGACTGTGCTGCGATTGCCTGTGGAGTGACCCTCCAGATGTCGGAGTGGCTCGCGCCCTGCGCCATAGAAAAACTTATTTTTGCCGTGGCGGTCAACGAAACGGATGCTTGGCTTTTGGCCCACTACGACGATCAACGAAAAAAGGACTCGGGTGCCGTGCGAAGCCCCAAAGAAAGATTGCGCGATTTTTTGTGCACTTCTGATAAAAAGTGGGAAAAAATTTACTCTTTTCAGAATCAAAAGCACCAATACCACGAACTTTCGAAGCCGCTGAAAAAGCCCAAAGACCTCCGCCGTGCCGCCCAGCGCAATGTTTCGTTGAAAATGTTCCTGCAGTCCATCCACCGGCAAACATCCCATCCATCGAACCCTTCTTAATTTTTCCATACCATGCCCAAAGTAAAAATAGACGGTTTTGAGATCGAAGTGCCCGACGGCACATCCATCCTCCAGGCGGCGCGCATGATCGGCGGCGACATCGTGCCGCCCGCGATGTGCTATTACGGTCCCTTGAAAGGTACCGGCGGCAAGTGCCGCACCTGCTTGGTGCGCGTGGCCAAAGGCTCCGAAAAGGATCCCCGCCCTATGCCCAAGCTCGTGCCCTCCTGCTCTACGCCCGTGATGGACGGCATGGAGGTGGAGAACATCACGAACCCGGCCGTGGTGGAGGCCCGCAACGCCGTGGTGGAATTCCTGCTGATCAACCACCCGCTGGACTGCCCCGTCTGCGACCAGGCCGGCGAATGCCACCTGCAAGACCTGGCTTTCGAGCACGGCCGCGCCAAGACCCGCTACGAAGAAGATCGCCGCACCTTCGACAAGATCGACATCGGGCCGCATATCCAACTGCACATGACGCGCTGCATCCTGTGCTACCGCTGCGTTTATACCGCCGACCAGCTCACGCAGGAGCGCGTGCACGGTGTGCTCAACCGCGGCGATGCCGGCGAGATCGGTACCTACATCCAAAATGCCGTTGACAACGATTTCTCCGGCAACGTGATAGACGTGTGTCCCGTGGGCGCGCTCACCGACAAGACCTTCCGCTTCAAGAGCCGCGTATGGTTCCTCAAACCGATGGACGCCCACCGCGACTGCCCGACCTGCTCCGGCAAGACCACCGTGTGGATGTTCGGCAACGAGATCTACCGCGTGACGGGCCGCAAGGACGAGTGGGGCGAGGTGCACGATTTCATCTGCAACACCTGCCGTTTCGAGAAAAAAGATCCCAAGGATTGGGTGATCGAAGGCCCCCGCGCCGTCAATCCCCATTCCGTGGTCTCGCAAAACAAATACGGGGCCGGCGCGAAGGTCGTCCGGTGACGCCGCCCCGGCTTTTTGCTTACCTTTGCCCCATCATCCTACGATCCCGATATGGATTACGCAGAAATCATCGAACGCCTCCTTCTCATCCTGACCATCTTCGGCATTACGCTGGGGGTGGCCACGTACCTCACCTACATCGAGCGGAAAGTGGCCGCCTTCCTGCAGGACCGCCTCGGCCCCGATCGCGCCGGCCCTTGGGGTTTGCTGCAGCCCATCGCCGATGCGGGCAAGATGTTCTTCAAAGAAGATTTCACGCCGGCCGCTTCCGAGCGGATGCTGTTCATCATCGGCCCCGGCATCGCCATGTTCACGGCCTGTATGACCGGCGCCGTGGTGCCCTGGGGTCCCGTGGTGCAATTGTTCGGCCGCGAAGTGGATCTGCAGATCGCCAATGTGGACATCGGCGTACTGTACGTGATGGGCATGGTTTCCGTCGGCGTGTACGGCATCATGATCGGCGGATGGGCGTCCAACAACAAATACTCGCTCTACGGGGCCATCCGCGCCAGTTCGCAGATGATCAGCTATGAATTGGGGATGGGCCTGGCCCTGATCGCGGTGATCATGCTCTCCGGTTCGCTCAACCTGCGCGACATCGTGACCGGCCAAAGCGGCGACCTGTACGGGATCTCCGCCTTGCCCGCCGGGATGGACTGGAACATTTTCTACCAGCCCGTCGGATTTTTGATCTTTTTTACCTGTGCACTGGCCGAGTGCAACCGCGCGCCCTTCGACCTGCCCGAATGCGAAACGGAACTGGTCGGCGGCTACCACACGGAGTACAGTTCGATGAAACTGGGTTTCTACCTCTTCGCCGAGTACATCAACATGTTCATTTCCTCGGCCATCGTGGCCACGGTGTATTTCGGCGGCTATACTTTCCCGGGGATGTGGAAAATCGGCGACCCCACGCTGATGGGCCTGATCGGCGCGGGCGTGCTGTTCGCCAAGATCGCCTTCTTCATCTTCGTGTTCATGTGGATCCGCTGGACCCTGCCGCGTTTCCGCTACGACCAGTTGATGCACCTCGGTTGGAAAGTTCTCATTCCATTGGCGGTTTTCAACATGCTGCTCACGGGCGGCTTCAGCTTGCTTTTCTCTTGATTTTTTTCGAAAAAAAATAATTTGCGCGATATGGAAAACACCAACAAACCGACGGCGGCCCGCAAGCCCCTGACCAATCGGTCCAAGGTCGTGGCAAAAAAAGAAATGACCTTTGCCGAGCGGATCTACCTGCCCGCCATTTTTGGGGGGATGTGGATCACCTTGAAACACTTCTTCAAGCGGTCGAACACCGTGCGCTACCCGGAGGTCAAGCGCCCCTTCGCCCCGGTCTTCCGCGGCCACCACGTGCTCAAGCGCGACGAAAAGGGCCGCGAGAACTGCACGGCCTGCGGTCTGTGCGCCGTGGCTTGTCCGGCCGAGGCCATCACGATGACGGCTGCCGAACGCAAGAAAGGCGAGGAGCACCTGTACCGCGAGGAAAAATACGCGGCGGTCTATGAGATCAACATGCTCCGCTGCATTTTCTGCGGGCTCTGCGAGGAAGCCTGTCCCAAGGAGGCCATTTTTCTGACCGACCGCATCGTGGAGACCGATTTCGAACGCGACAGTTTCGTTTTCGGAAAAGATCGCCTCGTCGAAAAAATGGACGACCGCATCGACGTGAAAAAACGCCAGCAGTACGGCCGTACGCCGGTGATCTGATTTTTCGCACCGCCCGATTTTCCCTTCGAACCGCCCACTTTGCCTTTTCTCCGCGCGATTTTTATCCATAACCCCGCGCCCCAATTTTATGATGGAGTATCTTTTTTACGCCCTTTCGACCCTTTCCATCGTGTTCGCGCTGTACATGGTACTGGCCCGCAACCCGGTGCACAGTGTCTTGGCCCTCATCCTCACCTTTTTTGCGATAGCGGGGCATTACATCCTGCTGAACGCGCAGTTTTTGGCCGTGGTGCACGTGATCGTGTATGCGGGTGCCATTATGGTGCTGTTCTTGTTCGTGCTCATGCTGCTCAACCTGAACACCGACAACGAGCCGCAAAAATCCAACATGTGGAAGATCCTCGCCGCCATTTCGGCCGGAATGCTGCTCGTGACGCTGGTCGCGGCGATGAAGGACTCCGAACAGTTGGTGGTGCTGCGTTCCAACCAAGTGCTGCCCGACCAAGGGCTGGTGCACAACCTCGGCAAACTGCTCTTCACGAAGTATGTGGCCCCCTTTGAAATATCCTCTATCCTCTTCTTGGCGGCCATGGTCGGCGCAGTGCTGATCGGCAAGCGCGGGATGCAGGACGACCCCATGCTCTGATTTTTTTTCGTCAACCATTCCGGCGCCTACCTATGCTGCCCCTCCAACATCCAGAATTGATCAACCAGTACATCCTGCTGAGCGCGTTGCTGTTCTGCATCGGCGCACTGGGCGTGCTGATCCGCCGCAACGCCATCGTTGTGCTGATGTGCATCGAACTCATGCTCAATGCCGTGAATCTGTTGTTCGCCGCTTTTTCTTCCTTTTTGGGAAATGCGGACGGACAGATTTTCGTGTTTTTCATCATGGTGGTGGCCGCCGCCGAAGCGGCGGTCGGACTAGCCATCTTGGTGATGGTTTACCGAAATACCCGATCGGTGGACATCAGCTTCTTGGACAAGCTCAAAGGGTGATCCTTCGGGACCGTTTTTTCCAATCAGTCGCTCATACAAGTTACCATACGCCCAATGGCCCACATGTTACCCTTGATTCCCGCCTTTCCCCTGATCGGATTTCTGATCGTGGGACTTTTCGGCAAAAACCTTCCCAAGACCGTTACCGGCGGCATCGCGTCCTTGGCCGTGCTGGCCTCTTTCGTGGTTTCGGTGCTGGTATTCGGGGAAATTTCCTCCACGCACCACGCGGTGGAGTCCCAGATGTTCACGTGGCTGAAAGCCGGCGACTGGAACATCGGGTTTTCCTTGATGGCCGACCAGCTTTCGGGCTGGATGATGCTCATCGTGACGGGCATCGGTTTTCTGATCCATGTGTATTCCGTGGGTTATATGCACGACGATGAGGGTTTCCACAAATTTTTCGCCTACCTCAACCTGTTCGTGTTCAGCATGCTGCTGCTCATTATGGGGAGCAATTTCCTGATCCTGTTTTTCGGCTGGGAAGGCGTGGGCCTTTGTTCGTACCTGCTCATCGGATTTTGGTACGACAACGCCGAATACGGCAAAGCGGCGCGCAAGGCTTTCATCATGAACCGCGTGGGCGACTTGGGGTTGCTGCTCGGCATTTTCTTGATGTTCACGCAGTTCGGCAGCGTCAATTTTTCGGACGTGTTCCAGCCGGAGCTGGTGGCATCGAAGGATCCGGGCGTGATCACCGCTATTTGCCTGCTGTTGTTCGTGGGCGCGATGGGCAAAAGCGCCCAGATCCCCTTGTACACGTGGCTGCCCGACGCCATGGCCGGCCCCACGCCGGTTTCGGCGTTGATCCACGCCGCGACGATGGTGACGGCCGGTATTTACATGGTGGTGCGTTCCAATGTGCTGTACAGCGCCAGCCCCGACGCGATGGCGGTGGTGGCCGGTGTGGGATTGGCCACTTCGCTGTTTGCGGCGGTGATCGGCCTGCGGCAGAACGATATCAAAAAGGTCTTGGCTTATTCCACTGTTTCGCAGCTCGGACTGATGTTCCTGGCGCTCGGAATGGGTGCTTATGCGACGGCTATGTTCCACGTCACCACGCACGCCTTCTTCAAGGCGCTGTTGTTCTTGGGATCGGGTGCGGTGATCCACGCGTTGCACGGCGAACAGGACATCCGCAACATGGGCGGATTGCGCAAGATGCTGCCCTTCACGTACGCTATCATGCTGATCGGCACCTTGGCGATCAGCGGCTTCCCGCTGCTGTCGGGCTTTTTCTCCAAAGACGAAATTCTGGAACAGGTCTATCTGAACGGCGGCACCCTGTTGTGGGGCATCTCGTTGATCAGTGCCCTGATCACGGTGACTTATATGTCGCGTATGTTGTTCGTGGCCTTCCACGGCGAGTTCCGCGGCACGCACGAACAGGCGCACCACCTGCACAAGCCGGGTCTTTCGATGGCCGTTCCTTTGGGGATTTTGGCGGTTTTGTCGGTGTTCGGCGGACTGCTCAACACTCCTCATTTCCTGCACCTGCCGAGCCCGCAGTGGATGGCGGAATGGCTGAAGCCCGTGCTCGACCACGCCCATGGTGCTGCGGATGCGCACGGCGGAGGCCACCACGATTCCGGGTTGGCCTTGCAGTTGATGGCCGTGGCCACGGTATTGTCGCTGGCCGTGATGGGCGGCTGCTGGTGGATCTACAGCCAAAAGAAACACCTGCCCGTGTCGGATGCGGCCCAAGAGGGATTCACCAAGGTGGTGGCGGGCAAGTTTTATGTGGACGAACTGTACGACTGGCTGTTCGTTCGCCCGACGGAATACCTTTCGCGCTTTTTGCACGATGTGTACGACCGTTTGGTCGTGGACGGCCTGGTCAACGGCTTGGGCAAAGGAGTGGTGGCCCTTTCGGGGCAGCTGCGGAAGTTGCAGACCGGCAACATAGAAACCTATTTGTTGGGCATGGTGCTGGGCGCGTCGGCGCTGTTGGCCGTGTTGTACATGCTTTGAACGGACTTTTTTTCCGAAAAATCTTTTTTTTACCCATAAAAAAAGTCGGCCCTTAGCGCCGACGATGCTATATGGAACTGTTGCTCATACCTTTTGCCGCGGCGTTGCTGGCGATTTTCGTGCGGGGCGATGGCGCTCGTTACCTGGCTCTCGGCGCGACGCTGACCAATTTGGGCGTCACGCTGTGGAGGCTCGTGGGTTTCCAAACGGATGGCTCCTTCAACCATGAGACCAATCTGCCTTGGATCCCCGAACTCGGAGCGTCTTTCCACCTCGGCTTCGACGGGATCAGCATGCTGCTGGTGCTGCTCACCAATATACTGGCTCCGATCATCGTGCTCACCACTTGGAAACGCGATTTCGGGCAAGCGGGCCGCTTTTACGGGCTGTTCCTGCTGATGCAGGGGGCGCTGGTCGGCGTGTTCAGCGCGCTGGACGGCCTGTTGTTCTACGTTTTCTGGGAGTTGGCCCTGATCCCGATCTACTTCATCTGTGCGATCTGGGGCGGTGACGACAAGAACCGCATCACGCTGAAATTTTTCATTTACACCTTTTTCGGGAGCTTGTTCATGCTGGCCTCGCTGATCTACATGCAGCAAAAAGCCGGCAGTTTCGACCTGAACGCCTTGTACGCGGTGGAATTGGCGCCGAGCGAGGCACTGTGGGTGTTGTTGGGCTTTTTCCTCGCTTTTGCGATCAAGATGCCCATTTTCCCCTTCCATACCTGGCAGCCCGACACCTATACCGTGGCTCCGACCGGCGGAACGATGCTTTTGTCGGGCATCATGCTCAAAATGGGCCTTTACGGGGCGATGCGCTGGATGGTCCCGATGGCTCCCGAGGCGTTCGTCGGACAGAGCACTTGGATGATGATCTTGGCGGTGATCGGGATCGTGTACGCCTCGATCATTGCGGTGAGGCAGTCCGATTTGAAGCGCATGATCGCGTATTCGTCCATTGCCCACGTGGGGCTGATCGCTGCGGGCGTTTTTGCCTTCAACCGTGAAGGCCTTCAGGGCGGGTTGGTGCAGATGCTCAACCACGGCATCAATGTGGTGGGACTTTTCTTCGTCTGCGACCTGTTGGAGCACCGCTTGGGCACGCGCGACCTTGCGAAAATGGGTGGAGTGGCCAAAACGGCCCCCCGCATGGCTGTGTTGTTCATGGTGGTGATGCTCGGCACGGTGGCGGTTCCGCTCACGAATGGCTTTGTGGGCGAGTTTCTGCTGCTCAACGCCGTTTGGCAGGCCAACGCCGCGCTGGCCGCGGTGGCCGGTCTGACGATCATTTTCTGCGCCGTTTATATGCTGCGCGCCTACCAGTTGACGATGTTCGGGCCCACCGGTCCGCGCACGGAAAACGTGGCCGACGTGGACCTTGTGGAAACCCTTCCCTTGGCCCTGCTCGTCGCCCTGATCCTGGTCTTGGGCGTATATCCCCAACCCGTGCTTGACCTGACGGCCGGTTCCGTGGAACGGCTGATCCAAGCGGCGGGCCTCTAATCCAATTCCGTACCTTCCGTACTTCCGCTATGTTTTCTTTTTTGACCGTTTTTGCTCTTGCGATAGTCGTCCTGTTTGCCGGATTGTTCGGCCTGCGCAAGCACTTGTTCTGGATCCTCGCGACCGGTCTTACTGCGGCCTTTGCGGTGGGCATCGGCGAATGGATCGGGTACGATCCCGCCGTTGAAGGCCCCAAGGTGCTGGCCGGCATGCTGTCGTTCGATTATTACGCGCTTTCGTTCGGTGCCGTGGCCTTGGGAGCCATGTGGTTGATCGCGCTGATGTCGGGATTTTCGTTCCGGCACCTCAACAAGTCATTGGGCGACCACTACGGCTTGATGCTGTTCAGCCTGTGCGGCGCCTTTTGCTTGTTTTCGTACGAAAGCCTGCTGATGCTTTTCCTCGGGGTGGAGATCCTTTCGATCCCTCTATACGTGCTGGCGGGCAGCCAACGGCGCAGCTTGGCCTCCAATGAGGCAGCCTTGAAATACTACCTGATGGGCTCTTTCGCCACGGGTATCTTGCTGTTCGGCATCGCGTTGTTGTTCGGCTCGACCAACAGCCTCGACTTGCAGGGCATGCACACCTACCTGGCCGGCAGTTTGGAGCGACCGGGTTTGTTCTACACGGGCCTTTTGTTGGTGTTCATGGGCATGTCGTTCAAAGTGGCGGCGGTACCTTTCCATTTTTGGAGCCCCGACGTGTATGAAGGCAGTCCCACGCTGGTGACCACGTACATGTCCACGATCGTGAAAATGGCCGCTTTTGCCGCTTTTTTCCGGTTGGCCTCGACCTTTGGGATCGCGGCGGAGCACTGGGCGCCCATCGTGGCCGGTCTTTCGGCCCTGACCATTTTGGTCGGCAACGGGACGGCGGTTTACCAGAGCCGTTTCAAGCGTCTGTTGGCCTATTCGAGCATTTCGCACACCGGTTACCTGCTCTTGGGCCTGTTGGCCGGTACGCCCGGCGCGGGCGGCGCAATGTTTTTGTACCTGTTGTCTTATGTGACGGCCACCATTGGAGCATTCGCCGTTTTCCAACTCGCAACCGGCGATTCGGGCAAGGAAGAGATTTCCGTGTTCAACGGATTGGCCAAGCGCAACCCGTGGCTGGCCTTTTCGATGGCGGTGAGCGTGCTCTCGATGGCGGGCATTCCGCCTCTGGCCGGATTTTTCGGCAAATATTTCCTCTTTGCCGGTGCGTTGGCCCATTGGCCGTGGCTGGTGGTGGTGGCGCTGCTCGGATCTGCCGTCGGCATCTACTATTACCTGCGCCTCATCGCGGCCATGTACTTCACGCCCGCCGACGATGATGCCCACGAGATCGACGTGCCTTGGGCCTACGCCGTCGTGGCATTGGTTTGCACGGTTTTGGCGCTCGCCCTCGGCGTGGCGCCGGGGTATGTGATGGGCCTTGTTTGACGATCCAGCCGAACGGCCATGAAGAAATATCTCTACTCCGTCGTCATCCCTGTGTACAACTCCGAGCAGTTGGTGGGGGAAACTGTCCGACAGACCGTCGCTTTTTTCGAAAAAAACGGTTTGCGCCACGAAATCTTGTTGGTCAACGACGGGAGCCCCGACAACTCATGGCAGGTCATTTCGGGTCTCGCCCGGGAAATCCCCGGTGTGGTGGCGATCAACTTGTTGAAAAACTACGGCCAGCACCCGGCCGTGTATTGCGGCATCCGACAGGCAAAAGGGGATTTTCTGATCACGATGGACGATGACCTGCAGAATCCGCCTGAGGAAATTTTGAAGCTCATCGAAAAGATCCACGAGGGCTACGATTTGGTTTTTGCCCGTTTTGAGCAGAAACAGCACGCCGGTTACCGCCGTTTGGGCACCCGCCTGATCGGCTACCTCAACAAAAAGGTGTTTTTCAAGCCCGACCACATCGTATTGACCAATTTTCGGATCTTTTCCCGAGACTTGGCCAAGCGCATGGGCGAGTACAAGACCAATTTCCCCTATATCCCGGGCCTGCTGCTGCTCCATGCTCACCGCATGGCCAACACCACCACCAAGCACGCCCCGCGCCCAATCGGCACCTCGAATTACTCGCTCACGCGCATCCTCACGCTGATGGCGCGGCTGTTGTTCAACTACTCCTCGTGGCCGATGAAGGCCCTCACATACGTGGGGCTGGTTATTGCGGGGGCTTCTTTTCTGATGGGCATTTTCTTTTTAATCAAAGGATTGCTGTACGGCTCTGCCGTGGAAGGCTGGACCACACTGGTGGTGATGCTCGCATTTTTCAACGGGTTTGTGATCCTCATGCTCGGCGTCATGGGCGAATACCTGGCCCGGCTGATGAACCAAGTGGCGGTCGAAGAACCTTACCACCTGCTGGAAAGGATAGAAAAAGAGGGTTGAGGGGGATTTTTTCTCAACATCCCAAGCCGTATTTCGGCTGCACGTTGAAAAATCGCTGGAATGAGCAACGATTTTTCTTCAAAAAATTTTGGATAAAAAAAGGGTATTCGGGAAGTCTCCCCAGCCTTGGACGACCGTTTTTTTGAATCCAAAGTTGTCATTAGCGCTCGGTGCTCGCCTCTTTTTGTCTGAATCAGGATTTACAGGATTCAAGGATTTGCAGGATTTTTTTCCACCTCATTCCCAGTAAGATTTTCTTACTCCTGTACTTAGCGCACTCGTTAGCCGTTCTTGATTTTATTTATACTTGTTATTAGGTGTTTGTGGGCATGATTATCTAATGAAGGCCTTTAGAAAAGTGGGCCTAATGGATATTTTGGGTTGAAAAAAGGGTCTGTTCTGGCATCCCCTTGGCAACACAGACGAGTCTTTTGTACGAGCCATACCACCATTTGTCCCCGGCCCGACAGGTGAGTAAAATCAAGCCCTTAAATGTCGAAAATCGTTTGCAGATGAGCGTTCCAATGGGTATCTTTGTGGAATGGCACGCACCGCCGCATACCTGCTCCTGACATTGCTGCTCTGGTCGATTGGCCATCGCAGCGTGGTGCTATGGTATTGGTTGGCCAACCGCGATTACATAGCCGCTGAGCTGTGCGAAAAGCGGGACACCGAAGAAGCGGATTGCTGTAAGGGCAAGTGCTTTTTGCGCAAAACCATCCAAACGGAACAGGCGCCTGCGGAATCTGGTATGCCCCAATCGGTGAAAAGCCTGTTCGAGGCCGAAACTTGGTTTTTGCTCCCGGAAACGGTGGCGTCCCCCCTGTCGGCCCTTGGTGTGGCTGATGCGGACGGGCAGTCGGGCGCGGCGTATGCCGATGCCCACGGCCGCTTGTATTCGGGCGCCGTTTTCAAGCCCCCCTGTTGATCGGGTAGTATTTTTCCCGCAGATGTCTGGTATGGCCCGTTCCAAGCTGGCCTACGACTTTTTGCGGCCCGTGACGGCTGATCGCCCTGTTGATCTTGCCGAATGGAGTTTCCATGGGCACGCTCAGCGCGTGTATCCCCCCAAGTCTCTTCCCGGGCCAACTTTTCGGACGCTTCTCACCGGAGCGCTGTTCGATGAGCATACCGGGGTATTATCCTCCTTTTTTCTTTTGATTTTCCCATGAAAAAAATACTTTTTTCCCTGATCGCTTTGGTCGGCACATCCGCCTTTTTCACCTCTTGCTCCAAAGAAGAGGATCTGACCGGTACCGGTTCAGTATTCCTGCATTTCGACCATAAGGCCGGAGACCAAGTGCTTGCACTGGGCCAAAACTATGTGACGGCCAACGGGGATACCGTGAATTTTTCTACTTTCCAATATTTCGTCAGCAATTTTGTACTGGAAAAGGCTGACGGGAGCACCTTTGTCGTGCCCCGCGACAGCTGCTATTTCCTCGTTGACCATGCCCGTCCCGAGACCCAAGAAATAGAACTGCGCAATGTACCTGCGGGCGACTACACCGGGGTGCGCTTTGTGATTGGGGTGGATAGTGCCAAGAGTGCCTCACCTTTGGCCGAGCGCACGGGTGTGCTCGATCCGGCCACTGGTGCCCAGGGCATGTACTGGATGTGGAACAGCGGCTACATTTTCGTGAAGGTCGAGGGTACTTCTCCTCAGGCACCGGTAAACGGAAACGGTCTGCGCGCTTTCCTATATCATATCGGCGGTTTCGGGGGGTATAACGCGCCCACGATCAACAACCTCAAAACCGCGGAGCTGCACGCCCACGACGGAGAGGTGGCCGAGGTGCGCAACAACCGTTCGCCCGAGCTGCATACGATGGTGGACATCCTTGAGGTGTTCAAGACCCCCACGGCCATCAGCGTAGCGGCCAACCCCGTGGTGATGTTCAACCCGTTCTCGACCAACGTAGCCAACAACTACGCCGATATGTTCGTGCTCGACCACATCCACAATTGATCGGTTACAACATGAAAATATGCTCCGGTCCTGGCGTCTTGGGCCTTTTTTTGGCGCTGGCGCTGGCCATCGGCAGCTGCGGGAAGGAGGGCGACAACTGGGATTACACCCTGTTTTTGCCCTCCAACCTTCCCGCGCCGCGTTACGATCTGGCCGCCAATCCGATTACCCGTGAAGGGTTCCTGTTGGGGAAAAAGCTGTTTTACGATCCGATTCTATCGAGGGACAGCACCATTTCCTGCGGCACCTGCCACATCTCGTTTAGTGGGTTCACCCAGCACGGACATGCCGTGAGCCACGGCATCGATGATCTCTTGGGCAAGCGCAACAGCCTGCCGGTCCAGAACCTAATTTGGAAGGACGATTTCTTTTGGGATGGCGGGGTGTTCCACCTCGATTTGGTGGCCCTTAATGCCATCACCAATCCGGTGGAAATGGATGAGTCGCCGGCCCATGTGCTGGAAAAGCTCCGGCGACACCCCGAGTATCCGGCCCTGTTTGAGGCCGCCTTCGGTTCTGCGACGGTGGAAAGCCACGATTTCCTGCGAGCTCTTTCCCAGTTCATGGCCATGTTGGTCTCGGCCAATTCCCGATACGACAAGTATGTGCGCGGGGAAACGGGCGGCGATCTGACCTCTGCTGAACTGGCCGGTTTGGCCACTTTTCAGCAAAAATGCGCCTCCTGCCACGCGGGTGATCTATTCACCGACCTGCAATTCCGAAACAATGGCTTCCGCGACGATTTCACGAACGATCGGGGCCGGTACGACATCACGCTCAACCCCGACGACATCGGCAAGTTCAAGGTGCCCTCGCTGCGCAATGTGGAGCTGACCGCTCCATATATGCACGACGGCAGCCTAAGCAGCCTCGAGGCCGTCGTGGAGCACTATGCCTCGGGCGTGAGGACTTCGCCGACCCTCGACTCACTGCTCCTGCAGCACAATCAGCCGGGCATCCCACTGGATGCCACCGAAAAGGCCAATCTTGTAGCTTTCCTGAAAACGCTGACCGATTGGGATTTTGTCCGTGACCCGCGATTTGCCGAATAGCCTTCACTCCATCTATGCCTTCTTTTCCCTCCCTTTTTCTGTCCCTGATGCTGCTCACGGGCGCGGCGCCGGTATTGCTGGCCTGCGATGCCTGTGGCGGTCCCGGAAGCCAGTTCGTTGGCATCCTGCCGCAGTTTCACCGCCATTTCGTGGGCCTACGCGGGCATTTTCGCACGTTTCACACGGCCCATTCGCCCGCGGAGGCACCCACTCCCGAACAATTCATGACGTTCGAGGCTTGGGGCCGTTTTTATCCGACACGACGGCTGCAATTGTTCGCTTTTGTACCGTACAACCATTTCACGCGCCAAGTACCCAACGCCACCGCATTCGTGAACCACGGCCTCGGCGATGTGTCGATCACCGCCAACTATCTGTTGATCAATACCGGCGATAGCCTGTTGGTGCCTTACAAGCAATCGCTGGTTGTCGGCGGGGGGCTGAAATTGCCCACTGGGCGTTTCCGCGACCGCTCGGGCGAGGGACAGGCGCTTCTCCCCAATCTGCAGATGAGCAGCGGTAGCGTCGATTTCTTGCTTTCAGCCAACTACACCCTGCGCCGTGGCCGCTTCGGCACGAATGTGGAAGCGGGCGCCCGCGTCAATACGCCCAACGCCGACGGTTATCGACTGGGGCATCGCGTCAATGCAGCCGTCCGCGCCTTTTGGTGGCAACCCTTGGGCCGTGGATACGCCCTGATGCCCCAGACCGGCATGCTGTACGATTACGGCGCGCAAGACCGCCAAGACGGCAGCCGCGTGTCCATGACGGGCGGAGGACTATTGGCCGCTTCAGTGGGGCTCGACCTGTACCTTGGTCCCATACTCGTGGGCGCCAGTGGGCAGCTGCCCCTCGCCTCTGACCTCAACGGAGGCATGGTGTCCCCGGGCTCCCGCTGGACGGTACAGCTGGCCGTTATGTTTTGAGCACCTCCCACGGTTTCGCGCCGTGGTACCCCGCCCCGTCGTGGTCGAGACCCGGCGGGGCTTTTGGGGTATAGGACGTATTTGTGTGGATGCGGAAATTTTAGATAAATAGCTAAACGGCAATGCTTGGAGAAGTTTTTATTTAAAATAAAATGTTGAAAAAACAAAATGTAGATGGCTTGGGTTTGAAAACGCATATTTCCTGTGTTCAGCCGATTAAGCCTCCTAATGTCCTTTCTGGCCGGTTTCTCGGGGGATATCCAATCAAAAAAATCCTATTTTTACCCCCATGCTCGAATTCCTCCATTCCATTCTCGGCCCGGACCTCCAAGCAGCAGGCCTTGTGGTATTGAACCTGATTGTGATCGAAAGCCTGTTGTCGGTGGACAATGCCGCGGTGCTGGCCACCATGGTCATGGATTTGCCCAAAGAACAACGGGAAAGGGCCCTGCGCTACGGGATTATCGGCGCTTACGTGTTTCGGGGGATCTGCCTTGTGCTGGCGGCTTGGCTGCTCCAGTTTTGGTGGCTGAAGCCCGTTGGCGGTGCGTACCTGCTCTGGATTGCGGTCAATTATTTCGTGACCAAGAGCACGCCGGAGAAAGGCGACGATACGCTGAACAAAGAGGAAAATAAGCTGTACCGTTTCATGAACGGCATCCTGACGCCTTTTTGGTCCACGGTCGTGCTGGTCGAAGTGATGGACTTGGCGTTTTCGATCGACAACGTACTGGCCGCTGCGGCATATACCAAGAACATCTACCTGATCTGCATGGGGGTGTTCATCGGCATCTTGGCCATGCGATTCGTAGCGCAGGGTTTTGTGCGGTTGATGGAAAAATATCCATTCCTCGAAACAGCGGCTTTCATGGTGATTGGCATTTTGGGGGTCAAATTATTGCTGGCCCTGTTCACCCACTACTTCCCGGACAACGCCTTTTCTATCTTCCTTGAAGGCGATCACGCCCACGCGAAAGAGGGCGAGCATGTCATGGTGCCCGGTGACATTTTGACCTCGGTGCTTACGATCTCGATTTTCTTCGTGCCGATTTTATCCTCGCTGCTTTTCAATTTTCCCAAGAAAGCAACGGGCGAAGATAAGTAAGGAGGCTTTCAAAGGAGAAATGAAAGACGGAGCTGCATTGATTTATCCCAAAATTGTCATTAGACTCTTTTTGATCGCTCAATTTGGGTCTTTATCGGACTTTTTCAGCGGTAGCGTTTGGACGGTTCGCAAGGTGATTTGTCCCTGGATGGACTTTCTTTTTCTTCTTCCCAAAAAGAAAAAGAAACCAAAGTAAATCCCGATCAAATCCGGCGCCAGC
>JBEIJQ010000054.1:0-19137 GCA_040380145.1 Lewinellaceae bacterium
CAAATCACCTCGCGAACAGCTCAAGCGCTGCGCTACCTCAGAAAAAATCTGAAAAAGACCCAAATTGAGCAGATCAGAAAAAGTCTAATGACAATTTTGGGTTCAATCCAAGTCCATTTCCATTTCCAACCAGGCTTGGCCGAGATAACGGACCAGGTCGCCGGCGATCAGGGACTGTTCGCTGCGGCGTTCGGCGGCCACATCACCGGCCAGGCCGTGCCAATAGACCCCCAGCAAAGCGGACTCTTTGGGCGTATAGCCCTGGGCCAGCAGCGAGGTGAGGATACCCGTGAGCACGTCGCCGGAGCCGGCGGTGGCCATGCCGGGGTTTCCGGTGGAGTTGAAATAGCAGGTGCCGTCGGGGCAGGCAATGGCCGTATAGGCACCTTTCAGTAAGATGACCACTTGGTGGGCCACCGCTTGTTGGCGCTGCAGGGCGTTGCGAGCAAACGAGTCGGGGCAGGGGCCGAACAGCCGTTCGAATTCCTTGGGGTGTGGGGTGAGGATGCTGCCGGGCGGCACGAACGACCACCATTCGGGTGAGGAGGCCAGGATATTGAGCGCATCGGCGTCGAGCACCATCGGTTTGCCGTAATGTTTCATCAGGTAGCACAGCGCGTTCCGGGTGCGGTTGCGCGTGCCGATGCCCGGGCCGATACCGATCGCCTCGTAGCGACCGAATCCTTCTACCCGCGAGAGCGATTCGCGGTCCTCGTCGAGGCTGACCATGGCCTCGGGCACGGACATCTGCATGATGTCGCAACCGCAGCCGGGCACATGGGCGGTGACGAGGCCCGCGCCGGCGCGCAGACAGGCCCGGACGGCCAAGATAGCAGCGCCCATTTTGCCAAGGCTGCCCGCGATGACCAGGGCATGCCCGAAGTCCCCTTTGTGGGCGAAGCGCGGGCGTTCGCGCACGAGGTCCGACATTTCCTCGGGGCCCAGATAGCGGTAGGGCGTTTCCGCGAGTTCGAGGAAGTCGGTGTGCAGCCCGATGCTTTCGTAGGCCCATTCGCCGGTGCGGTGGGCGTTTTCGGGAAAGAAAAAGCCCAATTTGGGCATTTCAAAAGACAAGGTGTGGTCGGCCTCCACGCTGGGGCCTACGGTGGGCGCGTCGGGCAACATGCCGGAAGGGATGTCGATCGATACGATTTCCCCGGCAGTGGCGTTGATGCGGTCGATGATCCGGGCGGGCAGTCCTTCCACGGCGCCTTGGATGCCGGAACCGAGCAGGGCGTCCACCACGATGTCGTATGGCGACAGGTCGGGCAGTTCCTCGCCGTCGCGCACGAAATGGATGCCGAGGTCGCCCAGTTCGAACAGCCTACCGAGGTTGGTTTCGAAGCCCGGGGAGCCTTTTTCGCGGTGGCGGGCGATGAACACATCCAATCGATAACTGCCCGTTCGGTGCAGCAAACGGGCAGCGGCCAAGCCGTCGCCGCCGTTGTTGCCCATCCCGCAGACCACGGCGATGCGGTTGCCTCCGTTCGGGATCTCGCGGAAGCGCCCGTAAAACCATTCTGCGAAGGTGGCCGCGGCCCGTTCCATCAGATCGATCTCGGCGATCGGCTCATTGTCGATCGTGAACTGGTCGGCTTCCCGGATCTGTTCGGCGCTGAGGATTTTCATGGCCGGGGTCGTTCAACGGATTTCCACGAAAGGCAATTTGCCGACGATTGCTTTTTCCAGGTTGCCCCGGATATCCACGAAGATCTCGGTGCCGGGTTTGGCGAACGCCGTTTCCACATATCCGAGGCCGATGGCTTTGTCGAGCGAGGGCGATTGGGTGCCCGAACAGACCTTGCCGATGGGGCGGCCGGAGGCGTCGGCCAGCGGGAAATCGTGCCGGGGCACGCGGCGGCCTTCCATCACGAAACCGACCAGTTTGCGGGCGGTCCCCTCGGCTTTTTGGCGGGCGAGGAAATCGCTGTCCACGAACGCGCCTTTGTTCAATTTCGTGATCCAACCCAGTCCGGCTTCGAGCGGGGAGGTGGTGTCGTCTATGTCGTTGCCGTACAGACAGAAGCCCATTTCGAGGCGCAGGGTGTCGCGGGCGCCGAGACCGCACGGGCGGATGCCGAACGGTTGGCCGGCCTGCATGACCGCGTCCCAGAGCGCTTCTGCGTGCTCGTTGTCCACATAGAGTTCGAAACCTCCGGAGCCGGTGTAGCCCGTGGCGGAAATAAGCACATTGTCGATGCCGGCCATGCACCCTTTTCTGAAAGTGTAGTATTTCACATCGCCGAGCGGGATGTCGGTCAGGGCTTGGAGGGTCCGGCCGGCTTGGGGGCCTTGCACGGCCAAGAGCGCCGTTTGTTCGGAAATATCGGTGAGGCGGGTATCAAAGGTATTGTGCGCCTGGATCCAGTCCCAGTCTTTGGCCATGTTGGAAGCGTTGACCACCAACATATAGGCCTGTTCGCCCTCGGCGCAACGGTCTTCGGGCAGGCGGTACACCAACAGGTCGTCCACGATACCGCCGCGGCCGTTCGGCATGCAGGAGTATTGGGCATCGCCGATGGCAAGTTTGGACGCGTCGTTGCTGGTGATGTGCTGGATCAGGTCGAGCGCCTGTTTGCCGCGCACGATAAACTCGCCCATGTGCGACACATCGAACATTCCCACGCCTTCGCGGACGGCAAAGTGTTCGTCCTTGATCCCGGTGTAAGAGATGGGCATGTTGTAGCCGGCAAATTCCGCCATTTTGGCACCGGCGGCGATATGCTTGTGGATCAGCGGGGTAGGTTTCATGGGGATGGGGTTAGAGGGGGACTGAAAAAGGAGAGGAAAAGCCGTTGGGCTTGGGCAACGGCAAAAGCCCTTCGATCCCGTACCGTCTTGTGGACCGCACCGGGAGCGAAAGGCTTATGGGCAAAGCGGACGGATGCCGCTCGGATCAGACCGTCGTCTTCGCAAGGAGCGGCTTGCCACGGTAGTAACCGCACTCGCCGCACACATGGTGGAAGAGCACGGCCGTGCCGCAGTTCTGGCAGTTCACCACATTGGGCGCGTCCAGTTTATAATGCGTGCGGCGCTTGCGCTTGCGCTGTTTGGAATGTCGCGTTTTCGGATTGGGCATGACTTGGATTTTTTAAAAAAACTGCAAAAAACGGATATGGAAAATGCTTGTGCACTTGTGCTAATCGAGATCTTTCAAAACGTCCCAGATGGATTCTTCCTCGGTAGGCGGCTCCGGCTCATCCGGTTCGCGCTCGAAACGGGCGAGCGCATCCTCGGGGCATCCCGGCTGGCCGTCCCGATCGGGGTGGACCATTTGGAGGGGCAGGTGGAGCATGACGAGCTCGTAGAGAATCTGCGAGCAGTCGAATTCCGTGGTCCCTTTGGGCAGATAAATCAGCTCGGGCTCGTCGTCCATCGGCGCATCGGTGAACTTCACCAGCACCTCTTCGGCGCCCTCCACGGGCAGGTCGAAGGGTTCGTTGCACCGGTCGCAGGGCACGTGGACCGTGCCTTCGAACGAAATGTCGAGCACCAGCATATCGGTGCGTTTGTCAAGATCGACCGCTGCTTCCAGACGGCCTTGCCGGATCGGGGAATGGGGCATGCGCTCAAAAAGACCGTCATCGACCGAAAATCGGAAGGAATGGTTTCCCGGTTTGAGACCGGACAGATTGATAACGAACGGATTGTCCATCGCGCAGCCAAATTCTTGCCGAAACGGCCCGGCAAAGGTACGGATTTTCGGAAAACAACCAACGTTCCGGCAAAATTTTGCGTTTGGGGTGGGCGGGGAGCCGTCTCAAAACGGCGGCTCCCCGAAAAAAGCGCACATGGCGGCCATTTCGGCGAATTATTTTGCGCAGTCCCCCCTGCCGCCTGCAAATTCGTTTATCTTTGCGCGGATGCCAACCATCCTTATGTACGGATCAAAACAGCATACCCTCCAAAAGTCCGCCCGAGTGAGCGGCATCGGCCTGCACACTGGAAAGCCGGCGACCATGGTTTTTTTGCCCGCGCCCACCGGACACGGCATCAAATTCCAACGGGTGGACCTGCCCGACCGAACCATCGTGCCCGCAGACGTGGCCTACGTGGCCAACACCAACCGCAGCACCGTCCTCCGCGCCAAAGACGCGCAGGTGGGCACCGTTGAACACGTGCTGGCAGCTCTCACGGGCCTCGGCATCGACAACGTGCTCATCGAACTGGACGGACCGGAAACCCCCATCATGGACGGCAGCGCGGCGCCCTTTGTGTGCGCCCTGATCGAGGCTGGCATACAAGAACAGGATGCCGAGCGAGAATATCTCGAAATACTCGAACCCGTTTCCGTCCGCGACGAAGCGACCGGCTCCGAGATCGTGGCTCTGCCTTCCGACCGCTTCCAGGCCACCGCCATGATCGATTTCCGCTCGCCCGTGCTGGGCATGCAGTATGCTTCGCTCGACGATATCGAATCGTTCGAACGGGAAATCGCCCCCTGCCGCACCTTCGTGTTCCTGCACGAACTCGAACAGCTCCTCGAACACGGGCTGATCAAGGGCGGCGACTTGGACAACGCGATCGTGATCGTGGACCGGGTGATGGACCAATCGGATCTCGACCGCTTGGCCGCCAAGCTCAACAAGCCCTCCGTCAAAGTAGATCGCCAAGGGATCCTCAACACGCTGTCGCTGCACTTTTCCAACGAACCCGCTCGGCACAAACTGCTCGACCTCGTGGGCGACCTCGCCCTGGTCGGCTGTCCGATCAAGGGCAAGATCGTGGCGACCAAACCCGGACACACGATCAACGTCCAGTTCGCCGACAAGCTCAAGGAATTGCTCAAGCAGCAGCGCAAACTGGCCGGCGCGCCCAGGTACGATCCCAACCAGCCCCCGCTGTTCGACGTAACGGCCATTGCCCGCAATCTGCCGCACCGTTTCCCTTTCCTGCTCGTGGACAAGATCATCGAGCTCAACGAACAGTTCGTGGTCGGTGTCAAGAACGTCACCATCAACGAAGAGTTTTTCCAAGGCCACTTTCCGGGCAACCCTGTGATGCCCGGCGTCCTGCAGATCGAGGCAATGGCCCAAACCGGCGGTATGTTGGTGCTTTCTTCACTCAGCGACCCCGAAAATTGGGACACCTACTTTCTGAAAATAGACAACGCCCGCTTCAAGGCCAAAGTGGTCCCGGGCGACACACTCATCCTCAAACTGGTGCTGCTCAGCCCCATCCGTCGGGGCTTGTGCCACATGAAGGGCACGGCTTATGTGGGCAACAAAATTGCCTCGGAAGCGGAATTGTTGGCCCAGATCATCCGAAGAGAACCCGACCGGAAATGAACAAGAATTATCCGCTTTCCTTCATCCACGAAGGGGCCACGATCGCCGACAATGTCGAGATACAACCTTTCGTGAGCATCGAAAAAGACGTGGTCATCGGCGAAGGCTGCTGGATCGGATCCCACGCGACGATCATGTCGGGGACCCGCATCGGCAAAAACTGTCGCATCTTCCCCGGCGCCATTGTGGGCTCCATCCCCCAAGATCTGAAATTCGAGGGCGAACACTCGCTGCTCGAGATCGGCGACAACGTCACCATCCGCGAATATTGCACCATCAACCGCGGCACCCGGGCCAATTTCAAGACCGTCATCGGCAACAACTCGCTGCTGATGGCGTACGTGCACGTGGCCCACGACTGCGTGATCGGCCAAAACTGCGTACTGGCCAACAATGTCAACTTGGCGGGGCACATCCATATCGGCGATCACTCCATCCTCGGCGGAATGGTTGCCATCCACCAATTCGTCAAGATCGGCCCGCATTCGATGATCGGCGGAGGATCCCTCGTGGGCAAGGACGTGCCGCCCTTCGTGAAGGCCGCCCGCTATCCGCTCTCCTACGCCGGGGTCAATTCCATCGGACTGCGCCGCCGGGGATACGACAACGAGACCATCAACCACATCCAAGAGATTTATCGCATACTCTATGTGCGCGGCCACAACACCTCGCAGGCCCTCCAGTTCATCGAAGCGGAGATCTCGGCCACCGAGGAACGCGACCTCGTCCTGCAGTTCATCCGCGAATCCACCCGGGGCATCATCAAATCTCCGCGCCTGAACGGCAGCAAGTTCAAAGACCTGCCGGGCAAGATCCTCGAAGTGGAATAATCCCTCCGGGCGGTCATGCTGAAAATCGTGTTGGAAAAGGCGGGAAAACGGTATCGCCGCGAATGGGTGTTCCGGGATCTGACGCACCGGTTCGCCGCCGGTCAACGCTACGCCGTGGAAGGCCCCAACGGTTCGGGCAAATCCACGCTCATGCAGGTACTGTCGGGATTCATGTCGCCCAGCGCCGGCGAAGCGCGCTTTTCGCTCGATGGCCGCCCCGTGCCATCCGCCGACATGTGGCGCCACGTGAGCATCGCCGCCCCCTACGCCGAATTGCTCGAAGAACTCACGCTGTGGGAATCCATCGACTGGCACCGCAAGTTCAAACCGTTTTTGCCGGGCATGGGCCCCGAAGAAGTCTGGACACTCCTCGGACTGCCCGATCCCGCCCGCAACAAATACCTGCGCCAACTGTCGTCGGGAACCAAACAACGCCTGAAACTGGCCCTTGCCGTTTGTTCCGACACACCCCTGCTGCTGCTCGACGAGCCCACCATCACCCTCGACGCACAAGGCGTCCGCTGGTTCGCGGATCTGCTCGAACGACATGTTTCCCCGCAACGCCTGACCGTGATCGCCTCCAATGTGCCCGAAGATTTCGCCGGCTGCAGCGAACGGATCCGGATTTTGGATTACAAAGGAGGGTAAGGGAGCTGCACATTTTTTGAGGGCAAAATTTTTTTTATTTTCAAAAAAATCTCCCCCCAATTCCGCCCCGCAATTATCCCTCCTCTCCTCCCTCCCCCAAAAAACGCAGGTTTCTCTGCAGCCCTTCCCATTTGGTCCTTTTCACGGCCGATTTCCGGAAAACGCGCTGAAAGACATCTTCGGTCATTTCCCGCCAAGCGCGCCCGTCCATTTCGAGCAGTTCGGGGTGCGGCATGAAGGCCGGTTCCGAGTGGGGCAGAGCAAAGCGGTTCCAAGGACAAACGTCCTGGCAAATATCACAACCGAAGGCCCAGCCCTCCATTTTGCCGCGGAACTCTTCGGGTATGGCGTCCCGCAGTTCGATCGTGAGGTAGGAGATGCACTTGCTCGCGTCGAGCAGGTAGCCGTCGGGGTGGATGGCGTCAGTCGGACAGGCGTCTATGCAGCGGGTGCAGCGGCCGCAATGGTCTTTGACCGGACCGTCGTACCGATCGAAATCCAAGTCGCTGATCAGCACGGCCAGAAAGTAGTACGAACCCCGTTGGCGGTTGATCAGCAGCGTGTTCTTGCCCAGCCAGCCGAGCCCGCCGCGCTTGGCCCATTCGCGCTCCATGACGGGCGCGGAGTCCACGAAACAGCGTCCCTGGAAATCCCCGATCTCGCCGCGCAGCCCGTCCATCAGTTCGCGCAGCTTGTGTCTGATCACGTGGTGGTAATCCTCGCCGTAGGCGTACTTGGCGATCTTGGGCGCATCGGGGTCGCGCTGGGTCTCGGGCGGGGCGTAGTTGAACAGGAAAGTGGCCACTGAGCGGGCGCCTTCGACCAGTTTGCGGGGGTCGATGCGCAGGTCGAAGTGGTTTTCCATCCAAGCCATTTTGCCGTGGTGGCCTTGGTTGAGCCACGCCTCGAGGCGGCGGCCCTCCTCGGTGAGTTCTTCGGCGCGCGAGAAACCCACGTGGTCGAAACCGAGGCGGTAGGCCGCTTCGCGCAGCCTTTGTGCGGAGGCCTTCACGCCGTCAGTCCACTTGGAGGGTGGAGCGGTCGAGCTCCTGCTGGCGCATGTTGGCCGGCAGTTCGCGGAAGTCGTACTGTTGGTCGCGCAGCTGCGGCTCGAAACCCGCCTCGCGGATGGCCTGTTGGATGCCGTTGGCGGTGAAGCGGAAAGAAGCGCCGGCGGCCGAGACCACATTCTCCTCGATCATGATGCTGCCGAAATCGTTGGCTCCCGCGTGCAGGCACACCTGCGCCACTTGTTTGCCCACCGTCAGCCAGGAAGCCTGGATGTTGGGCACGTTGGGCAGCATCAGGCGGCTGAGGGCGATCATCCGCACATATTCGTCGCCGGTGACCGTGTTGCGGGCCCGCTTGATCTTTTTGAGGATCGTATCCTCGTCTTGGAAAGGCCACGGGATGAAAGCCAAAAATCCCTTGGCGTCCGCGGGCTTTTCGGATTGCACTTGTCGGATCCAAGCGAGGTGCTCGAAGCGCTCGAAGTTGGTTTCGATGTGCCCGAACATCATGGTGGCAGAGGTGGTGATCCGCAATTGGTGGGCCGCCCGCATCACATCCAGCCATTCCTGCCCGGAGCATTTGCCCTTGGAAATCAGCCGCCGCACCCGATCGTTGAGGATCTCCGCGCCGGCGCCGGGCAGCGAATCCAGACCGGCCTCTTGGAGAACGCGCAATACTTCCGTGTGGGAAGTCCCCTCCAGTTTGGCGATGTGCGCGATCTCGGGCGGACCCAGCGCGTGCAGCTTGAGGTTCGGGTACAGCGATTTGAGCTCGCGGAAAAGCCCGGCGTAATAGTCCAGCCCGAGATCGGGATGGTGCCCGCCCTGCAAGAGCAGCTGCTCGCCGCCGTAGGCAAAAGTTTCCTCTATCTTCTGCTTGTATTCTTCGATCGTCGTGATATACGCCTCTCCGTGGCCGGGACGGCGGTAGAAATTGCAGAACTTGCAGTTGGCCACGCACACATTCGTGGTGTTGGAATTGCGGTCGATGATCCAAGTGACCTTTCGGTGCGGAACATGCCGGAAACGCAGCCCGTTGGCCACGTGCATCAATTCGGCCGTAGAGGCGCGCTCGAACAGGAACACGCCCTCCTCGGGCGTCAGCCATTCCAGCCGGCCTGCGCGGTGCAGCAGATCTTGGACATCCATGGGAGAAATTATTTTTTTCGAAAAACTGCGTAAAAAAACGAAAAACAGCCAACATCTGCCAAAGGTTGCCCATCCGCCAAAAACCGCCGTCCGGACGACGGTTCCGCATTTTTTGTCACAGAGCAAAAAATTTATTTAGTGTACAATATACACTTTCTCTTTATATTTGCACCGACAATATTATTCAAACGTCAAAACTTTTTTATCCATGAAAAAAATGCTACTCTTAGTCTGCATGATGGCTTCCGTCACGGCCTTCGCGCAAAGCTTCAACGTGACGTTCCAAGTGAACATGTCCAACCAGACGGTCGGGGCCAACGGCGTGCACATCGCCGGCAACTTACAGGCCGCCGCCGGTTTCCCCGGTGACTGGGATCCCGCCACCACCGAGTTGACGGACGCCAACGCCGACGGCATCTACGAAGTGACGGTGCAGCTGCCCGCCGGCACGTACCAGTACAAGTTCATCAACGGCAACGCTTGGGGCACCGACGAGGCTGTCCCGGGCGCCTGCAACGCCGGTGGCAACCGCGAAGTAGTGGTTTCCGCCGACGCGACCGTTCCCTCCGTTTGTTTCGGCACCTGCGACGCCGTCTGCAACGTCGTGGTCCCCGTGCAGGTGACCTTGCGCGTGGACATGAGCGGCGAGGCCAACACGCCCGACACGATCCACGTGGCCGGCCAGTTCCAAGGCTGGAACCCCGGCGGTACGGCGATGACGGACGCCAACGGCGACGGCATCTACGAGGCCGTGGTGACGATGAACTCCGGCCTGCAGCCCTACAAATTCGTCAAAGGCAACTCCTGGGGCCAAGACGAAGCGATCCCCTGCCCCTGCGCAGTGGGCGGCAACCGCGAACTGAGCGTGCCCAACAACGGACCCACCTTCGACGCACCGGTGGTGTGCTTCGCCCAGTGCGCTGCCTGCCCCGCCAACACCGTTGACGTTGAGTTCTACATGAACATCGACCCGAACATCACCGGCCAGCTCCCGGGCGGTGTGCAAGCGGTCCGCGTGTTCGCTCCCCTCGCCACGGAATATCCGATGGTGAACGAGCCCGCCGGCAGCGACCAGTGGAAAGCCGTGGTGACGCTCCCCGCCGGCACCTTCGTGTACGACTTCAAGATCGACGCCACGGAAGAAAACTCCACCGACCTCAACAGCTGCGGCTGCGAGTACTTCGGTGGCGACCGCCGTCGCTCGCTCGACCTCACGGGCCAAACCGGCACGGTCACGCTCCCCAGCTACTACTTCGACGCTTGCACGATAGCCACCACCTTGACCGGCCTCAACCAGATCGCCGATATCAACCGCTTCACGGTGGCCCCCAATCCGTTCGACGGAAACGCAGTGGTGTCGTTCAACAACGAAGCCGGCAAAGAGTACACGCTCGTGCTGACCAACATCACCGGCCAAACGGTGCGCACCATCGGCAACATCACCGGCGAACAAGTGTCCATCTCCCGCGACGGCCTCGCTTCGGGCCTCTACTTCCTGACGCTCCAGAACAATGCCGGCGAGCGTCTCACCCACAAAGTGGTCATTCGTTGATTTACCATAAGCCATGAGACCGGCCGATGGGCCGGAACCCCAAGACCGTCACCGATCTCTGTGATCCGTGGCGGTCTTTTTTTTGGGTGAAAATGGTCGGAGCGTTCTCTGTTGCGGCAAAAAGCGTTTTTTTGCCGCTCTCGTGCCCTGCTTGCACAGGTTTTTTCTTTTTTGGGAAAAAATTTTTTCGAAAAAAATCCCCGTCCTTTCCACAAAACGCATCCCTGAAAATGCTGGTCCTCGATTTCACCAAACTGCTGCCCGGCCCGCTGGCCACCCGCCAACTCGCCGAAATGGGTTTCCGCGTGGTGAAGATCGAACACCCCGACAGCCCCGACCCCGCGCGCTTTTACCCGCCGATGATCGACGGCCAAGGAGCCGTTTTCGTGGCGCTCAACGCCGACAAGGAACTCCTGTCGATAGATTACCGCAGTCTGCAGGGGCGGGAAGCAATACTCGACTGGGTGCGCCGGGCGGATGTGCTCGTGGAAAGTTTCCGGCCGGGGGCCATGGCGGCCTGGGGCCTCGATTACGAGAGCCTGTCGGCCGTCAACCCCGGATTGGTGTACGCCTCTGTCACCGGATACGGGCAGACCGGGCCCAGGGCCAAATTGGCCGGGCACGACCTGAACTACATCGCCCTGAGCGGCCTGCTCGCGCTCAACTTCGATGCCCAGGGCGACCCTGTCATTCCCGACATGCAGATCGCCGACGTGGCCGGAGGCAGCCAGCAGGCCGTGAACGCCGTTCTCCACGCCCTGCTGGAGCGCGGGCGAACCGGCAGGGGGCGGTACCTCGACATATCGATGCTCGACGGCGTGCGCCCGTTGCTCACCGTGGCAAGGGCCTTCATTGCCGCCGGGGAAGCGTTTGAGCCGGGACGGCCCTCCATCCTTTCCGGGCGCTGGGCCAACTACAATGTGTACCGCTGCGCCGATGGGCGGCACCTGGCCCTCGGAGCCCTGGAACCCAAGTTCTGGAACGCTTTCTGCCTCTGGGCCGGGCGGCCCGATTGGGCTGAAAGGTTCACCGTGGACGATGCCGGACAGGCCGAACTGCGGCGCGAACTGGCGGATTTTTTCTTGCAAAAAAACATGGCCGAATGGACGGCCCTTTCCGAAGGGACCGATTTTTGTCTGACGCCCGTTCTGTACCCCGACGAGGCCGACTGAAACGGCCTTTCTTCCGATTTTGTGCTTTCTTTCGCATATTTGCACCTGACAAAACCTGCCTCTCAGATGACCACCAGCGTTCGATCCCTGTTTTTTTCCGCCGGCCTGTCGGCCATGGCGGTCTTGTTCTGCGGCTGTCCGGCCAAGCCCTCACCGACCGGGCAACCGCAAGGATCGGCGACCGAGATCGCGCTCGTGCCCAAGGACGCGCAGACCGGTGCAGACGGCAGCTACATCCGCTGGACGGCCTCTCTGGCCCAGGGAGAAGATGGCATCAAACTGCTGGTTTTCAAGGCTACGCTCGACGAGGGTTGGGTAATTTATTCGGTCGATCAGGACAATGCCGACGGCCCCAATCCTACCGTCATCACGTTGACGGGCGAAGGCTCTCAGCATGTGGGCGAGCCTTCGGAGGTCGGCACCCGTCGTGTAGAGGATATGGACGAGACCTTCGGGATGCCCTTGGTGCGTTTCGCCGGCGACCTGACCCTCACGCAGGGGCTTACCGTCAACGATCCCTCCCTGCCGATCACCGGCACCATCGCGTACGATATGACCAACGGCGAAGAGGTGGCACACCATTTGGTGGAGTTCTCCGTTTCTGCCCAGTAGTCCTCCAAATGGACATTCCGGTTTTCTTTTTTTCCCAAAAAACAGATGCGAAAATTTCTGCTGATACTTCTTTGTTCGATCCTTTGCAGTGCCTCTTCCCTGGGGGCACAAGCGATCGAGCCGCTGCAATGGAAGTTTTCAGGCAGGCACCTCGGCGGCGACGAGTTCGAGCTGGTTTTTACGGCCAAGATCCAAAAAGGCTGGTCCACCTATTCGCAGTTCCATACCTCCGATGAAGGCCCCGTGCCCACGAGAGTGGTCTTTGAATCTCCGAACGCCACGCTGCTGGACGAAGGCTCCGAAGAGGGGCATCTGGTGCGGTTGGAAAAAGATCCCGTTTTCGGTGTCCCGGTGATCAATTTCCAAAAAGACTTTATCATCCGAAAGCACGTCCAAGTAAGCGATTGCGGCCTGCCCATCGTGGGCCGCATCACCGTGATGTGCAGCAACGGGGAAAAATGCCTGCCCCCGAAAGAGTACGAATTTTCCGTTCTACTGAAAAAACCATAACTTTTGACCCCCAAAAGGGAAATTTGCCTATCTGTAATCCCCATGAAAACAATTTTTGTTTCCGCCCGCGGCCTACTGCTCCTTTGTTTGGGGCTTTTGGCCTCTCCGCTCGCCGCACAGAACGGCCCGTTGAAATGGACCTTTGAGTCGAGCCATGTGCAGGGCGACGAGTTCGAGCTGGTTTTCACGGCCGAGATCCAAAAAGGCTGGGCCACCTATTCGCAGTTTCTGACCTCCGACGAAGGCCCCGTGCCGACGACGGTCACGTTCGAGTCCACCAATGCCTCGGTGTTGGGCGACGGAACCGAAGAAGGGCACAAGGTGCAGGTGGACAAAGATCCCGTTTTCGACATTCCCTTGGTGAAGTTCAAAGACACCTACGTCATCCGCAAGCGCATCAAGGTGAGCGACTACCGGACGCCCGTCGTCGGGCATGTGACCGCGATGTGCTGCGACGACGAAAAGTGTCTGCCCCCGAAAGATTTCGAATTTTCTTTTCAGTTGAAAAAACCATAACCGCCCGCCCGAAAGGGCAGGCGTTCATTTTTTGCAAGTCCGTATGAAATTCTCCCACTTTTTCGCACACCGCCTTCTCCTGTTCTGCTGGGGATTTTTGGCCGCGCCGCTCTTTGCGCAGACCTACAACCCGTTGAAATGGACCTATGAATCGCGCCACCTGCAGGGCGATGAGTTCGAACTGGTGTTCAAAGGCACTTTGGAAAGCGGCTGGTTCACCTACTCGCAGTTCTTGCAGGACGACGGTCCCGTACCGACCTCCCTGACCTTCGAGAGCACGAACATGGAACTGCTGGGCAAGGCCGTGGAGGAAGGCAACAAGATTTCGGTTGACAAAGACCCGGTCTTCGACATTCCCCTCACCAAGTTCAAGGACCGCTACATCATCAAGCAGCGGGTGCGGGTGAAGGATTATTCCAAGCCTGTTTCCGGCTATCTCAACGCGATGTGCTGCGACAAGGAAAAGTGCCTGCCGCCGAAGGACTACGAATTTGTGTTCGTGCTCAAAAAAACCTCGACGGGCGACGCTGCCCCAGTGCCGGCGGCTCCGACGCCCGCCCCGGGCGAAACGCAGCCGGAGGCCACCGCGACCGCTCCGACGGGCGACACCGCTGCGGCGCCGGGCGCCGACGGATCCGTGTTCAACCCCAAGCGGTCGGCCATCGACATCGAGCATCCCGTGTCGGATTGCGCGGGCGGGGGCGCTTCTGCTGCCGGCACGGCCCCCACTTCCGAGAAAAAGAACCTGTTTTTTTGGCTGCTCCTCGGATTGGGCGGCGGTCTTTTTGCCCTGCTGACGCCCTGCATCTATCCGATGATCCCCTTGACGGTGAGTTTTTTCACCAAATCTTCCCAGACCCGTGCGCAGGGCATCCGCAACGCATTGATCTACGGGGGCTCCATCACCGGGATCTATGTGCTGCTGGGGCTGCTGGCATCCTTCACCATCGGGGCCGCCGGGCTGAATTCCCTTTCGACCAACGCCGTGGTGAACATGGTCCTGTTCGCGGTTTTGGCCGTGTTCGCCTTTTCGTTTTTCGGCTTTTTCGAGTTGACGCTGCCCAGTTCGTGGACCACCTCCACAGACTCGAAAGCCAACCAGGGCGGTCTGTTGGGCGTGTTTTTCATGGCCTTCACGCTCGTGCTGGTGTCGTTTTCCTGTACGGGCCCCATCGCGGCCAGTTTGATGACCCAGGCCTTGGAAGAGCCGGCTTCTGCCGCGATGGGCATGCTCGGTTTCGGCCTCGCGCTGGGACTGCCCTTCGGACTGTTCGCCGCTTTCCCCGGCTGGCTGCAATCCATGCCCAAGTCGGGCGGATGGATGAACAATGTCAAGATCTTTCTCGGATTCCTGGAGTTGGCCCTGGCGTTCAAATTCTTTTCCACGGCCGACCTCACGATGCACTGGGGATTGTTGAAATACGAATTGTTCATCGCGCTGTGGGCCTTGATCGCCCTGTTGAACGGCCTGTACTTTTTCGGGCTGTACAGTTTCACCAAATACGCCCCCAAGGCCAAGCGCAGCGCGGGCAACCTGCTGGTCGGCGCCCTTTCGCTGGGGTTGACGGCGTACCTGTGTACCGGCTTCATGTGGAACGCCGATACCTGCAGCTACCAATCGCCGGCCATCACCAGTGGCATGGCCCCTCCGACCTACTACGCCTTCCGCGGGTGCGAAACGGCTTGCCCGAACGAGGGAAAATGCCCGATCGGCATCTGCTGCTTTCGCGATTATGAAGAGGGATTGGCCCATGCCAAGGCCAACAAAAAAATGATCATGATCGACTTCACGGGCTATGGCTGCGTGAACTGCCGCAAAATGGAAGAGCATGTATGGGTCCTACCCGAAATATACCGCCTGCTCAAAAATGATGTGGTGCTGATCTCGCTGTATGTAGACGACCGCGAAAAGCTCGAATCGCCCGAGGTGGACCCCGACGGCAACAAACTCCGCACACAGGGGGCCAAGTGGACCGTTTTCGAAACCGTCAACTTCAAGTACAACGCCCAGCCCTACTACGCACTGCTCAGCCCCGACGAGCAGTTGCTGAACGCGCCGCGCGGCTATACGCCCGACGCGGCCGAATACGAATCGTTCCTGCGCTGCGGCTTCGAGGCCCTGAAACAGGTCTGCCCCGATTGCCACCAACCCGACTGATCGTTTCCGCCATGCCCTGGATATATCTTTTCGCCGCTTTGTTGTCCACCGCCGCCGGGCAGTTGACCTACAAGTTGTACTACCAACGCAAGGTGCGCTGGCTGTTGGGCATCACGCTGGCCCTTTTCCTGCTGTCCTCTTTTTTCAGTTATCTGGCCCAGCGCGACCTCTCGTTGGATGTGGTGTACATGGCCACTTCGCTGACGATCGTGATGGTGATGGCCGGTTCGGCCCTGTGGCTCGGCGAAACCGTGGAGCGGCGGCATGTTTTGGGCGCCGGGTTGATCATCGGCGGCATTTTGTTGTACAACTGGTCCGGCAGTCTCGGATGACGACAGATCGGTTGTTTTACTTTTTTTTGGTAAAAAATATGGAAAAAAAAATTCCTTCGGACGGACATATTTTCTGTAAAAAAGAAAAAAAAGCGAACGCTTTTGCGAAGGCGGCGGTCCTGATCGTATTGCTGTCGGCCGCGCTCGTCGGTTGCGGCGACGGCGCCCAGCCGCGCCCCCACGCCTATCCCAAGGTGGAATACCCCGTTCGGCAATTTACGGCCTTCGACACCACTTTTTGCCAATTCACCTTTGAGCAGCCCACCTATATGGTGGTGGAGCAGGACACCCAGTATTTCAACCAAAAAGCGCCCGATCCCTGCTGGTTCAACCTGCAGATCCCTTGTTTCAACGCCACGATACACTTCACCTACATCCCCGTCAAGACCAGCGAGGACATTTTCAAGGTGTTTGACCAGACTTATCGCTTGGCCTCGGAGCACAACAAAAAAGCGGATGCGAACCTCGATTATGTGTTCAACAACGCCGAATCGCGGGTATATGGCCGATTGTACGAGATAGAGGGCTATGTGGCCTCGCCATTCCAATTCGCCGTCACCGACAGTGTGCGCCATTCCCTGCGCGGCGCCCTGTACTTCAACACCAGTCCCGAACCCGATTCCCTCAAGCCGATGATAAACTTCGTGCGCCGCGACATGCTGCACATCATGAACACCATCCGCTGGAAGTAAACCGGTTGCCGTTTCCCGCGGACAGTCCGAACTTCGTTTCCATTCACGGGGCGCCCCTTTGGAAGGCGCCCCGTTTTTTTGCAAAAACCGAATCGGTGATTACCTTTGTCGGAAAGCAAGTTTTTACACGGATCATTCGATTTCCCTTTTGCCCCTGTTTTTTCCACCAAAAGAAAAACAAACTGCCCTTTATGCGATTTCGTTGTTTTACCCTGCTATTGATGGGCCTGTTCGCCACTGCAGGCCTGCACGCGCAGTGTACGGCCACTTTGCCGACCACCAACGGCGGCACGCCCGACAACTGCACGAACGCCATCAACCTGAACCCCGTTTACAATTCGCCGCAGTACATCTGCGTGAACAACTCCACTGCCACGGCTTCCGGAGCCGTTCAGAACCTTGCGGGATGCTTGTTGAACGACACACGCGACTTGTTCTTCGTGTCGTACGAGCCTTGTACCGGCATTCCCGGTTTCAACCGCTCGTTCGTGTTCCGTTGGCAGGATTGGCCCAACCGCGCCACGGGGGCTGCGCCTCCGCGTTTGGCCGCCCACGCCGAGATCGCCGGATCGCTCGGCATCATCGGCATCTCGTACGATTGTACTTCGCCGGCCCCGACCCAGAGCTCCGATTTTGCGGCGGAGAACATTTACTGCAACGACGGTGAGCAGTTTTATCTGCCGCCCAACACCGTGCCCTGCACCCCGTTCAGTTTGGCCGTGCCCGGAGCGGGCAATGTGACGGTCAACGACTTGGGCATCTTTTTCCACGCCGTCACCAGCGACGGTGGTACGGGCAACCTTTGTTTCCAGGTTTCGCCCTACCAGTCGGGCTTTTTGTGCGGCGACGCCACGCCCCTGACTTTGTCGGGCAACAACACGCAGGTGTCGGCCACGGCCAGTGGCTGCTTGAGCTCCACGGCCCTCAACGGCACGATATTCAGCAATCTGACCAATAATGTGCCCGTGCCCTGCGGTGTGGAAGAACCCGCTGCCGCCTGGTACCAGATCACCCTGCCCTACACGTGCAACAAAGTGGACATCTCGCTGTCGAACTGGGGCAGCAACAGCAACTACAATCTCGCGCTGTTGAGCGGAGTGAGCTGTCCGGGAACTCCTTTCAGCGATCCCATTTCCGGACAGACGAGCACCATTCCCGGTGAGACGCTCGAGCCCGGCACGGTGGTAGAGGCCGGTATTTGCGGCCAGCCCCTGAACATTTGCCGCCCCTTGCCGGCGGGCACCTATTGGGTGTATGTTTCCGGTGCCACCGACCGTCCCTCTTTCACGGTGAACGTGACGGTGACCAACGCCACGCCGGTGGCCGGCACAGCGATCTCCCCGCAGAACGGCGGCAACGTCTGTTCGGGCGGTACCATCAACATCAACACCGCGGGCACGAACCTGCCCTTTGCGGTGTGCGGTACCCAGACCATCAACTGGTACTACAGCACCAACATCAGTTTCAACCCGTACAACGGACAGGGCACTTACCTTGCCGCGGGTGCCGGCGCACAGGCTTTTGCCCTGCCGGTGAACAACGGCTGCTCCCCCGTTACCTACTACATCAAGGGAGTGGTGAGCGATGCTCCGGGCCAAGCGCAGACCGCTTGCCAGTCTTCGACCAACACCCTTTCCGTGACCGTTTACCCGACCATCGGGTTGGCCACGGTGGTCAACAACACCTGCGCCATCACGGTGGCCGGCCGCTGTCCGAGCTTCACTGTCAACGGCCAGACGGGTTCGTTCACCTTCATCGCCGGACCGCAAGACGACGGCACGGTGCAAAGTTTCACGATCTCGAACGGTTTGGCGGCCTGCAACTCCGTGGTGACCGACACGGTCAGCTGCAACATCCAGTGCACGCAACCGGCTGCTACCGCCACAACGGTCTGCAACGGCAACGATCCCTTCAACTACTACGTGAGCGTGAACTTCACGCCCGGATCGGCCACCACCTACTTCATCGAATCCAGCGACGGCTCTTCGCTGCCGGTCTCTGCGGCGGGCACCTACCAGATCGGCCCTTTCACGAACGGCAACCCCGTGACCGTGACGATCACCAACACCGAGGACCCCAGCTGTATCCTGCCGTTGGGCTCCTTTTCCGATTTCTGCAACCCCAGCACCTGCCCCAACCTCACCAGTGCCTTCGTGGCGGTGACGGGCGGCGGCACCACGGTGTGCGAAGGTTCGAATCTCCTCTTGCAGGCCTCTGTTGACCAGGGCGTGCTCAACCAAGACTACTCGATCCAATGGTTCGTGAATGGACAGGCCATCACGGGTGCCACTTTCCCCTTCTATTCGCATGTGATCACTGCCAGCCAGGGCTGCTCGGCGGAGATCCAGCAGTATTCGGTGGAAATCACCTGCCTGAACCCCAATGCGGCTCCCTCCAATGTGAGCTCGATCAACGCCACGCCCGGCGCGCTGACGGTGTATCCTCGGCCCGATTTCGGACTTGATTTCGTGCCCGCCCCGCAAAACTGCACGGTCGCTCCGGTGGATGTCTGCGGCGGATTGAGCATCTCCTACACTCCTCTGAACAATCCCGCTCCGGGAGCCGGCTCCACCACGGTGAACTACACCGTGTCCGTGTCGGGCGCTCCCGCGGGCTGTACCTCTACCGGCAGTTATGTGATCCAGTGCCCAGGCGCTTCTTGCAGCCA
>JBEIJQ010000055.1:0-19077 GCA_040380145.1 Lewinellaceae bacterium
CCCGTAACGCATCGCGTAGAGTTGGTTGAGCCCGCAAGGTTCCACCCGGGAAGGCATAAAGAGAAAATCCGACCCGGCGTACAGCTGGTGGGACAACTGCTCGTTGTACTCGATCGAACAATCGAAAAATCCAGGAAAATGGGCCTTCATCCGTCGGAAGAGGTCGGCCAAATGAGGATCCCCTGAGCCGAGGACCACAAAACAGATCTCCCTGCCGGAATACAGATAGTTCTTCACGACTTCGGGAATGATGTCGGCGCCCTTTTCTCTGACCAATCGTCCGATGAAGGTGAACAACGGCCGGTCCGGGCGGATGTCGAAACGCTCGCAGAGAACGGCCTTGTTGGATTTTTTGAACCCGTTCCAATCCCCGTCTTCCAAGCGATGGGCCAAAAAGCGGTCCTGTGCAGGATCCCACACCTCGCTGTCGATGCCGTTGAGTATCCCCCTGCACTTGGCCTCTTCCCACCTGAACAGATTTTCCAGCCCGAGGGAATGTTCCCGCAATTCGCCGAGATAACCCGGAGAAACCGTCGTGACCCGCCAAGCGCAACGAATGGCCGATGCCATCGGGTTGATCGCGTCCGACCAATCGAGCAGCCCGCGGAACGATGCGTAATAAAATGGCAACAGATCGCCTTTTCGCCACGAGAAGGCCCCTTGGTACATGCCGTTGTGGATGGTGAACACCGTCGGGACATCCTTCAGTCCAGCGAATTCCGGACAATTCCGCACCATGAAAGGGATCAGGCCCGTGTGGTGGTCGTGGCAGTGCAGCACCGCCGGTTTTTCTTCAAAGGCGTGCACCCAGTGGAGCACGGCCATTTGAAACGACAGATTGCGTTCGACCTCATCGCCGTAGCCCCTCCCCTCGGTGTCGCCGTAGATGCCCGGGCGGTCGAAACGGCCCGGAATGTCAGCCACATACAGTCCGAAACCCAAATCCTCGCCCACTACCCGTTCGATCGCGAACGGCACGAGGCGGGCGTGCAGCCTCACCGTTCCTCGGAAAACCTCTTCGTAACAGTGGGACTCCAACCACTTCGTACGGTACTTGGGAATGACCACGCCGGTGTTGGAGCCCGCAGCGTTGAGGTATTTCGGCAATGCCCCCACCACATCGCCCAATCCGCCAACTTTGGCGGCCGGATAACATTCAGCGGCAATGTGCAGTATTTCGATGGGCATCGGTCCGGTCATTTCCACAAATATACACCGTGGCCGTCAATCGAAGTTTGCGAAAAAGGTCAACCTCCGCAATAATTTTCCGATAAAAAAATGTATTTTTACCGAAACAAAAAAAGCCGCCGTGAAGTACCCAAAAGCCGCCGGGCCGAGCACTCTACTTTTGCTTTGCCTCGCCCTTTGCCTGAACGGGCAACCCCCTACAGTCAACGACCGTTTCGATCTCATCCCCAAACAAAAGGACGACACGCTCCGCTTTCAAGTCGGCTCCTGTGCGATGTGGATGAAAGGAATGCCCAAAAGCCGGTTCCGGATTTTCCGGACCATGGTCGAGGATCGAGCGGATTTCACGGTCTGGCTGGGCGACCATGTGTATTTTTTCGGCGATAAACACTGGGGAAGCCGCCGCGGCATGGAAGAACGCTATCGGCAAGTGCGGCGCAAAATCCCTTTCATGGAAAAACTGCTGGCCTGCCGACCTCAATATGCGATCTGGGACGACCACGAATACGGTCCCAACAACGCCGACGGCACCTGGGCACTGAAAGATACCGCACTGGCCGTGTTCCGACAGATGTGGGCCAACCCTGCTTATGGCCAGCCCGATCTGCCCGGCGTGTTTTTCAATGTCCGCCATGCCGACGCCGAGTTTTTGTTCACCGATGGCCGTTACCACTGCTACAAGTGGAAACAAATGTTCGGCCCCGGACAAATGGAATGGCTGAAATCAAAGCTGTCGGCGTCAACGGCCAGATTCAAATTCATCGTCTGCGGATCGCAGATCATCAACAACGCTCCGACCACGGAAAACCTGGGGAAATATCCCGACGAGTATCGCGAACTATTCGATTTTTTGCAAAAAAATCAAATCTCCGGCGTCATTTTTCTGTCAGGTGACCGCCACTTTTCCGAAATCAGCCGATTGGAACGTCCGGGAACCTACCCGCTCTTCGATCTGACATGTTCGGCATTGACAAGTTACTATTTTCCGTACGAAAAATACAACGATTACCACGTAAAAGGGTCCTTCATCGGCAAGCAAACATATTCGCGCATGACCCTTATGGGCAGCGGCGATGACAGGAAATGCCGAGTGGAATGGGTGGGAAAAAAAGGAAAAGTCCTGCGTTCATGGGAGATCAAGGCCTCCGACTTGCAGTGAACCCGTTCATTTGGGCGGCAAGGAAACGGCTGTGTCCTCCAGTACATCCCGAAGTGCCTGATCCTGCTCAAAGCGCTCTGCCCGGCGACGGTTTCTCCACCACAAAAAAAACAGACTCGGTACCAGTATATAGGGCATCGCCAACAAGTACAAAATGCCCGTATTCAGGCCGCGGCCGGCCGCGCCTCCGTTTTTCAAATTGCTCTCCGCAGACATCTTGCACATCGGACACTGGGCCGATAGCGGAACCGATGGTGTGCCGAAGAGGGCAAAAGCGACCCAAAAAGCCAATAAACGACGGATCAAAAACGATTTCATGGCTCAATCACAAAACGCGTAATTGTAATAAGGTACCAGCATCAAGTAGACCACCACGCCCGTAACGGCCACATACAACCACAGGGGGAATGTGATCTTGGCCAGTTTTCGGTGCGATGCGTCCATTCTCGCCCAACCGCGAAGATAAGTGAACAAGGCCATGGGCAATACGGCTATCGCCAAAAGGATGTGGCTGAACAACAAAAAGTAGTACACCGACCGAATCAGCCCTTCGCCTCCGTAAGCCGTGTGCTCCACGGAGAGGTGATATATCACATAACAGATCAGAAAGACAGTCGACAGCAGCATGGCCAAGGTCATCATGCGACGGTGCTTTTCCACTTGCCCCTTTTTGATTTCCCTCAACCCGATCAACAAAACAATGGCCGTACAGGCGTTGATCGAAGCATAAAAAGGCGGAAGGTAATAAGGACAAAAGGGAAGTTGCAGACGGAACGGCAACCGCGGATTGAGCAGCACGGCCACAACCAAAGGCACCACCACAGAAAGGATCACGGCCAAAACCCTGAGGGTTTTGTACAGTTGGGGATCGGGCTGGGAAGAAGAAGATTTTTTTTCCATAAAAAAGAATGTCATCAACGGGTTTCCAATCTCCGACTGTGGTCTTTGGGCACCAAAAGAGCGATGTGCTCAACCATTCTCAAGACCTCGGCATCGTTGGTCCCATCGTAAAAGTTGCGAACACGGCCCGCAGTGTCGAGCAACGCGAAATATCGGGTGCTCGGCCAATCTCCCAGTAAGGAAGGATCCTGAGTGGCACTGAAATGCAGATCTCCGTCAATGAGCGCCATAAGAATTTCCTTTTCGCCCGTCAACAAATGCCAGCGGCTGCTATCGGCTCCGTACGACAATGATTTTTTCCGAAGGGAAAAAGAGGAGTCTTGGTCGGGAAAAAGAGAAAAACTCAACAGCAGGAGATCTTCCTCTTCTATGAACTCGCGCTGGATTTTTTGCAGTTGGGCGATCAGCCGACCACCGACCTCCGAACGGTCATCCGAGAAAAAACCGGCCACCGCCACCTTGCCGCGCAAAGCGGCCCGGTCAAAAGGTTTGCCCGTTTGATCGACCAACGAGAAGGTGCCTACGGGTTCGAATCGGTAATCACCCAAACCCTTCCTCAGATCTTTTCCCCGCTCCATGCCCATTTTGGACATCAGCACGCTGATCAACGGAAAGGCCACCAAAATCATACCGATCAAGGCAACCGAAAAGATGGATTTTTTTTTGTTCATGAAAAAAGACTGCAGAAAAAATGTACGTCGACCTTCAAACACCGGGCCGGCTGTTTTGTTCGGCGTCCAAGGAAGTTCAAAAAAAGATGGGCCGACTTCTCAAAAGTCGGCCCATCCATACAACTCGTCCCGAAATCGGGCCCTTGGGATCAATGGCCGCCTTTCGCCGGCTTGTCCTCTTTGGGAGCATCGGGCTGATCCGACTTGAGTGTATCGTTGGCCACAGGAGCGGTCGTTTCCTGCACAGGGGCAGCCACTTGCACGGCGGCTCTTTCAGCCGGGCGCACGGTACCCTCGCGGCGGTGTCCCCATGTACCGCCTTCCCAAAGGAATGCGATGATGGCCCAAACCAGCAACAGGGTCGGCAACACCACGCTCATCGCGAAACTGCGCACTTCATATCCCATGTGCATGTATTCCTTGACAATGCAATAGGCTTTGAATGCACTCAGGCCGATCATGACCAATACAATGATGAAAGTCGGCAGGTGAACACCTCCAATGTATCCTTTGCCAAAAAGAGCAAAAAACACTTCGAAGATCGTGACGGCGCCCAACAAAATGATGTAGCTGAAGGCGCGCTTTTTGGATACGGAATAATCTACGTGCATATCGGTAAAAATACAGGATGAGCAAATCAAATGAGGTAGAAAACAAGGAACACGAACACCCAGACCAAGTCCACAAAGTGCCAGTAAAGACCGATCTTCTCAACAGTCTCGTAGCCGTTCTTGCGGGCTCCGTAGATGCCGCTGGTTACGTTCATCAACACAATGAGCAGGAATGCCACACCAGACAACACGTGGAATCCGTGGAAGCCCGTAATGAAGAAGAACAGGGTCCCGAACGAGCGGGGGCCCATCGGTTCGGCCTCGACCAAATCTTTGCCGCCGGCATCTTTTACTCTCGCTCCATTCTCGTCTAGCACATAAAATTCACGGCGCAGATAACCTTTTGTAAGAGCACCGGCCTCTGTTGCGGCGTAGGCCTCGTCCCAAGGAATGAGGTAAGGATCTTCGATCTTGAAAGCCTTGCCCGATACCCTGTGGGCATCGTCATGGGCCAACCCATCGGCGATTTTATTCACCTCCGACTCCTCTGCAGTCAGATATTGACCGGCCGTGGTGTGGCGCGAGAAAGGATTGGAGAAAATGGACATGTTCTCGGTGGAAATCAGATTGGTCCATTCCCAAGCCTGGCAGCCCAAGAAGGCAGCGCCGCCCAAAATGGTGAGAAACATCCATTTGACGACCCCGCTTTTGTTCTCCTGATGGCCTTCCTGCACTGCACGAACCATCGTATAAGATGAAAAAAGCAGCACGAAGGTCATAAAAGTCACAAAGACCAACGGTAACACAGCGTGCCCCATGAAAGGAGCCGTGCGGAAAACGAAATCCGGCAGAGGCCATGCGGGCATGCTGAAGCGCAACGCACCGTAGGCGATCAAGAAACCGGCAAACGTGAACGCATCGGACAGGAGAAAGTACCACATCATCAACTTGCCGTAAGGTGCGTTGAAAGGGGAATGCCCTCCCGACCACAGGTCCTTACCGGAGGAATGTCCGTGATGTTGGGCTTCGACTTTGGTTTCGACGGCCATTTGAAAAAGTATTTTAAAAGTTTAAGGGTGCAAAATTCTGGTGGGTAAAATAGAACTCTATTTATCCCTGAGTCAACAGGAACACGAAAAGATAAATCCAAAGAACATCCACAAAGTGCCAATAAGTGGCCGTGAGCTCCAAACGGAGCTCACGTTTTTCGGTGAATCGGAACGGAAGCCAAAATGATTGGGCGACCGCAAGCGACAAAGCGGCAATGCCGCCCAACACGTGTGCAAAGTGCAGATAAGTGATCAAATAAAAGAAACTCTCGGCAGGACCACCGCCCTGCACTTTGATCTCAACCGCGCTCAAGGTTTGCCATCCCTGATATTGGGAGACCAAAAAACCGATCCCCAATGCCAAAGCGTACATCAAAAGACCGCGATACAGACGAGCTTCTTCCTTGCGATAAGCCCCCAACGCTCCATGGAGGGCCACAGATGCGGCCAGAATCAATCCCGTGCTCACGAAAAACGGCATCGGGACCTCAAAATCCCGCCAAAAAGACGAGTCTCCATCCCGGCGCACAATAAAGGCACTGGTGAAAGCGGCAAAAAACATGACCATGCTCATCATCCCCAGCCACAAAGCAACTTTGTGCGGGTGAAAGCGGCGTACGCGATCGGTTGAAAAGGACATGTTCATAAACAGGTTCTATAAACGCTTCCCGAAATCAACGGGAAAACAAAGGTCGATCAACAAACCGATCAATACGATCGGAAGATAAGCAAAAGAATAAAACATCAACTTTCTGGCATCGGACAGGGCGCAGGAGGCATACAACCGGAGGGAATAGGCCACATAACCCAAACCCAAAACAACCATGGTCGCCGAAAATGCCCAACCGGTCATTTCAGTCCACCAAGGCAACAATCCGATGGGAACCAGAGCCAAAGCGTACAAAACACATTGCAGGGCAGATGCTTTGTCGCGTCCTTCACGGGATGGCAAAAGGAAAAATCCTCCTTTGGCGTAATCCTCGAAAGAGACCCAAGCAATGGCCCAAAAATGGGGGAACTGCCAAAAGAACTGTACCGTAAACAAGAACCAACCCTCCACTCCGATGTAACCGGTCGCTGCGACCCAGCCGATCATCATCGGCAATGCGCCGGGCACGGCTCCGATCCAGACAGCAAGTGGGGAAACGCGCTTCATCGGCGTGTAGATGAAGGAATAACTGATCAACGAGAGGGTGCTGAGCATCGCCGACTGCGCGTTGAAAAACAAAGCGAAAATCAAAATTCCGATACCGCTCATCAATCCCGCCGCCAATACCGCCTCAGATACATCCATGCGCCCTGCCGGCAAAGGCCGATCCGCCGTTCGCGTCATCAAACGGTCATAATCCCTCTCCAACACCTGATTGAGTGCATTGGACGCTCCCGTGACCAAAAAGCCGCCCAAAACCAACATGAACAACTCGGTCAGAGAAAAAGCCCCCCTTACCCCGAGCAGGTAAGCCGTCGCCGCAGAAAACACCACCAAGGAAGACAGACGGAACTTTGTCAACGCCTTGTAGTCGTCGATCCGCTGAAGTACAACCTCAATGGCTCCCCACGAAGTCTTCGGCTGTTGCATGATTGGTCAGCTGACGGTTGATGCTGTGAAAATTCAGAAATATACCCGGTACCGTAGATCAATGAGCATCGGAGTCTTTTTCGCCCGGGCCCAAAGGCTCCGTCTGCAAAATGACTTCGCGACCATCTTTGCCGTAGTCGTAGGCCCAGCGGTGCACCGCCGGAATTTCTCCGGGCCAGTTGCCGTGTATGTGCTCGACCGGAGCCGTCCACTCCAATGTGGAAGCCCCCCAAGGATTTTGCTCCTCTTGTTTGCGGCCACGGAAAATGCTCCAGAAGAAGTTCAACACGAACACCAACTGGAAACCAAAGGTGATGATCGCTCCGATCGTGATGAACTTGTTGAGATCATCGAATTGGTTGAAGGCATCAAAAGAATCCCAATTGTAGTAACGGCGAGGAACACCGGCCAGCCCCAAGTAGTGCATCGGCCAGAAAATCACATACGAACCGATCATCGTGCCCCAGAAATGGATCTTGCCGAGGGCCTCGTTCATGAAACGACCGTACATACGCGGGAACCAGTGGTACACCCCGGCAAACATTCCGAAGAAAGCCGCAACGCCCATCACGATGTGGAAGTGGGCCACCACAAAGTAGGTATCGTGCAACGGAATGTCCAAAGCGGCGTTGCCCAAGAAAATACCGGTCAAACCACCCGAAATGAACAGCGACACAAACCCGATGGCAAACAGCATCGCCGAATTGAAACGGATGCTGCCGCCCCACAACGTGGCGATCCAGTTGAACACTTTCACCGCGGATGGAACTGCGATGATTAGCGTGAACAACACAAAGATGTTGGCCATGAAGGGGTTGATACCGGCCATGAACATGTGGTGGGCCCAAACGATGAACGACAACACGCCGATCGCCAGAATCGAGAACACCATGGCGCGATAGCCGAAGATGGGCTTGCGGGCATGTACCGACAATACTTCAGACACTATGCCCATCGCCGGCAGAATGATGATATACACCTCCGGGTGACCCAAGAACCAGAACAAGTGCTGGTAGAGAATCGCGCTGCCGCCGACTCGGTCGGTCAAAGCCTCACCGTTCACGAAAATTTCGTTGAGGAAGAAACTGGTGTCCAAACTGCGGTCGAAAATGACCATGAAGAAACCGGAAGCCAACACCGGGAAAGAAAGCAGCCCAAGCACGGCCGTCACGAAGAACGCCCAAATGGTCAAAGGAAGGCGGAACATCCCCATGCCCTTTGTGCGCATGTTCAACACCGTGGTAATGTAATTAATACCGCCCAACAGAACCGAGACCACGAACAACACCAAGCTCATGATCCACAAAGTGGCTCCGGCCTTGGAGCCGTCGGATGCTTGGTGCAAAATGCTCAGCGGCGGATAAGCCGTCCAACCACCAGAGAAGGGGCCCGTATTCAGAAACAACGACAAGAACATTACCAAACCGGCCAAGAAAAAGAACCAGTAGGAAAGCATGTTCAAAAACGGTGAGGCCATATCGCGCGCTCCGACCTGCAATGGAATGAGCAAGTTGGAGAAGGTGCCCGACAAACCGGCCGTCAACACGAAGAACACCAAGATGGTACCGTGCATGGTGACCAAAGCATAATAAAATTCAGGAGCCAAGGAACCAACCCCTGTCTCGGGGTTGACCTCGATCCATTTTCCCAGAACAGCCTTCAGCCAAGTGTAGTTTTCGGCCGGGAAGCCCAACTGCAAACGGAACACCAAAGACATCAGGCCCCCGATCACCGCCCAAAACATCCCCGTGATGAGGAACTGCTTGGCGATCATCTTGTGGTCTTGACTGAAAAGATAGGTCGTAAAAAAAGACGACTGGTACTTGTCCCCGTGATGATCATCATGGTGCTCGTCGTGGTGACCGTGATGAAGATCTTCCTTGATGGTATCGATGCTGGCCATAACAAGTTGAAAAATTAGATGTTGATCGGCAATATAGCTCGAAAAATATTTGGATCAGTTCATTAACCAAAAAATGAAGGATCGGTTTATTGGGCAGACAGGGCGTTTTCCGGATTGTAGTACGTCTTCTGCTCGCCCAGCCACTTCAGGTACTCTTCCATCGTCACGATCTTGATGACGCGACGCATGGAATAGTGGCCTTTTCCACAAAGTTCGGCACAGGCCAGTTCATAATCGAACATCTCCCAGCGTTTTTTCTCCGGGTCGCCTTTGTAAGGCTCCTGCCATTCTTTTTCTTTGCTGAGCTTCTGACGCATCTCGTCCGTAGTAATGGTGGGTTTGAAAATGAAGTACGTGGGCATACCAGGAACGGCGTCCATTTTCACACGATGCTGCGGCAAATAAAAGTTGTGCAGAACGTCCTTGGATGTGATGCGCACACGAACGGGCATATTGACCGGCAGGTACATCACATCGGGCATGAAGTCATCATGGTTGCGCTTATCGGTCCAATCTAGACCGAGCGGGTTGTTGGCGTTGTCGATCTTACGGAAATCTCTGCTGCCCAACTGGTTGTCAACGCCCGGGTGGCGCAGGATCCAAGCAAATTGCTGACCCGTGCCCTCGATCTCGATGTAATCTTTGCCCAAGACCCAGTTGGCGGGCACATCGGTCATGGTGTTGTTCCAAGTGTAAATACCTTGGATGACCAAAAAAGTCATCACCACCGCCGGGATGCCCATCCAGATCATCTCCAACTTGTTGTTGTGTGCCCAGAATATCGCTTTGGTGTTCTCCCGTTCCCGGTAGCGCCACGCAAAGTAAAAAAGCAGAATGTGGCAGAGCACAAAGATGATACCGGTGAAAAACAGGGTCGTGTCGAACAGAAAATCGATTGCCGATCCGTGCTCGGAAGCCGAAACCACGGGCCCGTGATACAGCGAGGACGGGGCGTAATAGATGGCCGAAACCACCGAGGCCAACATAAAGACCGCCATGAACACCATTCCAAAGACGGAATGGAATTGATTGGTGGCCAATTGTGATTCCCGTGCACCGCGAATTTGAGTGGCCAATTCAGAGACACGGCCGATCTGAATTACTATCAGACCGATCAGAACAACACACAGCAGACCTAAAAGGAAGCCCATTGCAATTGGATTTTATGGTTTGTACGAAATAGTACGTTGTGGTTTCTAAATACTTTTCCCCTTCGAATGTTTTGGGGAAATCAAAAATTGTCTAGATCACATCACCTGGTGGTGATTGCTCTCTTCGTAATAGGCATCGTTCACCGGGTTCAAAGAAGCCTTAGAGAGATGCCAAAGAGTCACGAACAAGAACAGGCCCAAGAAACCGGCAAAGGTGCCCAATTCCAACAAGCCCGGAGCGTGGATGCCCAAGTAGAAGGATTTCAACGTGGGCGCATCGTGGTGCCCGTGACCGTCACCGTGTGCTTCGTGGCCATCACCGTGTGCATCGGCGTGTTCGCCGTGAGCAGCTCCATCAGCCCCGTGTGCATCGTGGGCTCCTTCTGCTTCTCCGTGTTGGGCCGTATCCGCGTGGCTTGCCGGCTGTTCTCCGTGGGGAGCAGCATCTTGGTGGCTGCCATCGTGTTGGTCATTGGTCGTGTTGCTCATGAACATGGCCTTGCCGCCGCCGAAAGCATCGCTCGAAGGAAGGACGCTGGAATGACCTTCATGGCCGGCATCGCCGTGGCCTTCGTGTTTCTGATGATAAGAATGCTCCAAGTTGTGCCAAACGCCCGGCTTGATCTGTTGGAAAAAGTCGATCCAATGGCCCATGAAGATCACGATACAGGCGAAGCCTAAGGTACCGAGGATGCGCTTGGAAGTGTTGCGGATCAGCACCAAGAAAGGCAGCACGAAATTCATCACGATGTTGAGGAAAAACACGGGCTCGAACTGCTGGAAGCGCAGATCGAAGTACTGGGTCTCTTCACCGTTGTTGGCATACCAGATCAACATGAACTGCGAGAACCACAGGTAGGTCCAAAAGACGCTGATACCGAAAGCGAATTTGCCCAAGTCGTGGAAGTGCTCTTGGTTGACGTTGGGGAAGTAGCCCAAGGACTTAAGCCACAGGAGCAGCAGAATAATAACCGTGATCGCGGACACAAAGAAACTCGCCGTGCTGTACCATGCGAACATCGTGCTGTACCAGTGGATGTCGATCGACATCACCACCTGCCAGATCACAAAAGCGCTCGTGAAACCAGCAACTGGCAGGAAAACACCCGCCCAAACTTTCTTGGACGAATTGTTGACCGCGAAAGTGGATGTGTCTTCTTGAATGGAAAGCGAACGCAGGCGCGAAGCAAAAACATACCAGCCCAAGATGATCAACAAGGCGATCCCAAGGGTAGTTTTGTTCACAAAAGATGATTTGTGCGCGATCAACCGATCGGTTTCGGCGATCCCGGGTTCCATCCACAGGTAAATCCCGTGCCAACCCAACAGGCCCCCTACATACACGATCGCCATGAAGACTACCCCAACGGGCATGAACATCATCATGGCTTCCGGCACCCGCTTGAAAGAGGTCTGCCAGCCGCCGTAGGCCAACGTATGGGTCACGATGAACAGCAACGCCGAGAAGGAGATTCCCGTGAAAAAATAGGCGTTGTGCAACAGATTGGTCCAAAACTGCGTGTGCAGGTATTTGCCGTCCAGGCCCAAACCCTCGTAACGCGACGGTTCCAAGAAATAACAGAGCAGCATGGAAAGCACCCCGAGCCCCATCAGGCCGTACAGGAACGTTTTCTGCTTGCCGGTGAATACAAATTGGTTCATCGTATGGAAAATTAAGGAAAAGTCAATAAATGGCCGAAAGTGGGATTATCGGGCGTTGGGATTGGCGATGAAAGCGTCCACCGAGGGCTTGGCTCCCTTCTGCGCCTGCAGATAACGGATATAGTGGACCACCAGCCAGCGCTCTTCTTCGTTGAGCTTGTCTTTGTACGCACCCATAGAACGGATACCGTACATGATCGTGTGGTAAATACGACCGTCGCCGGCGGCAATGTACTCGGGCTTGGTCAGGTTCTGAGGCATTTGGCCATAAGGACCGCTGCCGTCTCCGTACAGTTGGCCGTTGCCTTCGGCGGTCTTGCCGTGGCACACGCCGCAGTAAACGCCGTACAACTGTTCGGCACGCTCGAAACCTGCCTTGGTCAGAACGACCGGATTCTTTTGGGCGTAAGCCGCAGTGGTATCGGACTTGGAAAAATGATACAAGTGCTTGCCGCGGGCAATCGTGCCGTTAGCCGGTTTTCGGGCTTGGGCATAGTAACGGTAGTCCTCCTCGGTACCGAAATGGTTCCAATAGAAATTGTTGTTCAACTGGGCCTCATATGAAACCGGGTGCGCCATGTCGGGCATGTATTCTTTGCCGGCAAAGTCGCCGCGCTCGGTGCATTTTGCGTAAAAAAAGAGCAACACCGAAGTGATGGCCAGATAAATAAGACGCTTCATTAGATCAAAAACGTTAATCGGTTAGCGATACGGTGGGTCAAATGCTTTTGGTCTGCACTTCCTCGGCGTGGGTGGCGGCAAACAGTTTTTTGATCTCTTCGATCTCCTGTTCGCTGCGATCGGTCACGTCGAACGCCATGCAAAACTTGTCGTCCGTGATCCGAGGATGCAGATATGGATTTTCCACCCCGGGGCCCAAGCCGTTGACCACATAGAAGGAAACGGTCATGCCCACGGCGGAAAACAACACCGTCAATTCGAACATGATCGGCACAAACGCCGGAAAGGAAAAATAGGGCTTGCCACCAAAAATAGTGGGCCAATCTTGGGTGAACACCCAAGTCATGAACAAAAAGGCCGTCAAAGTACCGGTCAAGCCGTACACGAAACCGGCGATGTGCAGACGCGACTCTTCCATGCCCATGTGCTTGTCCAATCCGTGGACCGGGAAGGGAGTGAAAACATCCCAAATGTCCACGTTCTTTTCCTGGGCCTTAGAGATGGCGTCCATCAGCACTTCCTCGTCGTTGTAGAGGCCGAAAAGGACCGTTTTATTGAGTTTTCTCATGAGAAAAAAATAAAAAATTCGGTTTTGCGAAATGGGTGGCAGCGATCAATGGTGGGCAGCATGATGGCCATCGGACGAAGAATGGTGCCCGTGGTGCTGGTGCTTGGCCCAAATCTCCTTGTTTTGCGGGTGGTTGGAACTGTCGCCCGAATACTGATCGCCGGAAGACTTCAAAATGGATTTGACCTCGGCAACGGCCACCACCGGAGCGACACGCGTAAAAGTCAGGTACAAGGTGAAGAAAAGTCCGAAAGTGAAGATATAGAAACCGACTTCCACCCAGCTCGGGCTGTAATAGTTCCAGCTGGAAGGCAAAAAGTCGCGATGCAAAGAAGTCACGATGATCACGAAGCGCTCGAACCACATGCCGATGTTGATAACGATCGACAAGATGAAGGTCACCGGGATGTTGCGGCGCATCTTTTTGCTCCAGAAAATCTGGGGCGAGATCACATTGCAACTCATCATCAGGAAATAAGACCACCAGTAGGGGCCCAAAGCACGGTTGTAGAAAGCGAACTGCTCGTACAGATAGCCCGAGTAGAAAGCGATGTACAACTCGGTCAGGTAAGCCACGCCAACAATCGAGCCCGTGAGCACGATGATCTTGTTCATGGATTCGATGTGCTCCAAGGTGATGTAATCTTCCAGCTTCAGCACCACGCGGGTGATCAGCATCAAGGTCAACACCATGGCAAAACCGGAGAAAATGGCACCCGCCACGAAGTAGGGCGGGAAGATCGTGGTGTGCCAACCCGGAATAACGGAGGTGGCAAAGTCAAAGGACACGATGGTGTGCACAGAAAGCACCAACGGGGTCGAAAGACCGGCCAACACAAGCGACAGGGACTCGAAACGCTGCCAGTGCTTGGCAGAACCCGTCCAGCCAAAGGACAGCCAGTTGTAGATCCGGTAACGGAAACCTTTCGCACGGTCGCGGATAGTGGCGAAGTCGGGCACTAGGCCCGTGTACCAAAACAAAAGCGATACCGTGAAGTATGTGGAGATCGCGAAAACGTCCCACAAAAGCGGCGAGTTGAAGTTAACCCAAAGCGGACCGCGTGTGTTGGGGTACGGAAAAATGAAAATGGCCATCCAAACACGCCCCATGTGCAGCACGGGGAAAAGCCCCGCGCACATAACGGCAAATATCGTCATGGCCTCAGCGGCACGGTTCACACCAGTGCGCCATTTTTGGCGGAACAACAGCAGAATTGCCGAGATAAGCGTTCCGGCGTGGCCGATACCGATCCACCACACGAAATTGGTGATGTCCCAGCCCCAGTCGATCGTACGGTTGACGTTCCAAGTGCCGATGCCGTACCAGATAAACCAGAAAATGGCGACCGATCCGACGCCCATCAGGGCGAACGAAAGCAAAAGGCCCATCAACCATGCTTTTCCGGGCACTTTCTCGGTAGGCGAACAAATGTCCTCCGTGATCTGATGGTAGGTTTTGCTGCCCGTGATCAAGGGCGGGCGGACTGGCGATATAACTGCGTGGCTCATAAGTCAAAAAATAGGATGGATTTCGAGGTGCAGGTTTTAGGGGAATTGGCTCAGGACTGGTAGAAGCTGTCTTCGCCGTTGGTCACCTTCATCAGGTACGAAACCGTCGGCCGGACGTTCACTTCTTCGAGCGCGTGGTAGTTGAGCGGTGTTTCCCATTGGGCCATCAACTCGCTGTTGGGATCGTTGCGGTCGCCGAAAACGATGGCTCCGGTCGGACAGGCCGTCTGGCAGGCTGTTTTCACATCGCCATCTTCCAACTTGCGGCTTTCCACTTTGGCGGTGAGCTTGCCCGCTTGGATCCTCTGGACGCACAGCGAACATTTCTCGATGACCCCGCGCGAACGGACCGTCACATCGGGGTTCAGCACCATCCGGGTAAGGTTGTCGGTCATGTAGGTCAGCGTTTCCTTGTCGGAATTGTCAGAGTTGAGGTTGTGCTCGTTGCTCCAGAACAAGTCCGCAGAGGTGTAGTCGAGCCAGTTGAAACGGCGTACTTTGAAGGGACAGTTGTTGGCGCAATAGCGGGTGCCGATACAACGGTTGTAGGCCATTTGGTTGAGCCCTTCGAAACTATGGTTGGTCGCATTGACCGGACAGACGTTTTCGCAGGGCGCGTTTTGGCAGTGCTGGCACATCATCGGCATGTAGGCCGTGTTGGGCGTTTCTTCGTTGCCGTAGAAATAGCGGTCGATGCGCAGCCAAGTCATTTCGTGCGAGCGCGCGACTTCGCGCTTGCCGACCACCGGCACATTGTTTTCCGCTACACAGGCCACTTGGCAAGCGCCGCAGCCGATGCAGGCGCTGAGGTCAATAGACATACCCCAAAAGTGGCTGCGCTGGTACTCCGAATATTCCGGATAGAGGCCCTTTTCGTTGAGGTGCTGGGCTTCATGGCGAAACTCGGCCAAATCCTCTTGCTTTTCCTTGAGATCGGCCACCGTGGCGGCAAAAAGCACCGAACGCTTGGTGAGGGAGCCCTGGAAACCGTGGTGGCCGAGGACGGTTTCGTCCACATTCGGCTCATCGGTTGCTTTAGAAGCATCGGTCTGAATGCCGTAGGTGTGGTGCATCTGGACACTGGAAAACCAATCTTCTTTTCCGGTCTTGCCTCCAACGGCAACCTCCGCATTCGAATAGGAAAAATAACCGCCCTGGAATTTGGCCATCGGGTAAACATCCACTCCGACGCGGTTGCCCGCAGGACCCGCCGCATCACGACCGTATCCCAGGCCGACGGCGATCGTGTCCTTGTGCATGCCGAACTGGCGGTATACCGCAAATTCGGCCTCTACGCCGCCGATGGTCAATTTGACCAAGTCGCCGTCCTGCAATTTGTGCAGATCGCCCAAGAAAGCATCGAAATTGTTGACGCCCTGGTCGTAGCGAACCGGAATGGCCAAATAATTGCCCCAAGTGGTGCGTTGGACCGGATCGGGCATTTCCTGCAACCAGGGATTGTTGGCGTAGGAGCCGTTGCCGATGTTGACGGTTTCATAGAACACCACCTCCAAACCAGAGGTGCCGGGCGATTTCAGGGCCGAAGCGGCTGCCGAAAGAGCCTCCGCAGAGGGCGCGGACACGGAAACCGAAGCGGTATCGACGCTGAAAACGCCATCGTGCACGCACTGGTCCCAAAATCCGGTGAAAGTAGCAAAACCGCCACCGCTCTTGGCGTACACCTTCGTTTCCCACTGCTTTTTCACATACTCATAAAAGGGCTGCTCGGAAAGCATGTCCAAATTGGCGCTTTCCCCCCATGCCAAGAAACTTTGACCGGCCTGACGGGTCTCGAACAGCGGACGGATGGTCGGCTGCACCAAGCTGTAGTGGCCGCTCTTCGGTTCCACATCGCCCCAAGACTCGAGGATGTGGTGGTCGGGCGCCACGAACTTGCACAGTTTGGACGTCTCGTCCAAGGAGCCGTTCAAGGAAACGGACAGTTTGACGCCGGCCAATTTTTGCCTGAACTCCGCTGCAAGGCCCGGCAGATCAAAAGCTGGGTTACAGTGGTAGAAAAAGATGGCGTCCACGCCGCCCATTTCGTCCAAAAGCGCCTTGACCGAAGCGTCGTTGCCCTGGCGCTGGTGGGAAAGCCGCGCGCTCAGGATAGTGCTGCCAAAGGATCCCAACATGGCGTTGATTCCCATGACCAGTGTCTGGATGGACTTGTCGTTGGTCCCGCACACCACCAAAGATTCGCCATTCGTGGCCACGAGGGCCTCGGCAGCCTTTTTGATGGCAGCATCTGCTTTGGCCCATGAGAAAGAGCCAGAGGGAGCAGACACCGACGGTGCTCCGATTTTTTCGGCCACCGCATTGTACAACTTGGCCACGGCGAGGCCCATTTCGCTGGGCTTGACCAACACGCGGTTGTCCGCGTTGGAACCCGTCAGCGACATGTGCGCCTCGAACTGGATGTGGCGGGACATTTCCTTGGCAACATCTTTCATCTTGACGGCACGGCGGCGCTTGGCGTAATCCGCCGCAAATTCGACCGGCGACACCCAAGATCCGAGAAAATCGCAATCGATGCCCACGATCGTTTTGGCTTTGTCGAAGCGGAAGTCGGGCAGTGCGCGCATGCCCATGGCATCGTTGCAAGCGTCCAACAGGGCGCTGCTCGAAATCGGGTCGTACACCACGAACTTCACCTTGCCCTCATATTTGGAGGCAAACTCGGCCAGAGCAGCATCGAGCGAGGGGCTCATCTGCGTGTGCATCACCACTCGGATGTTGCTGCTGGCGGTCAGGGCCGCTTTGATCTCTTTGTCCAGATCGGCCCAAGTCGTGGCCGTCACTTTGCCGTCGGCCACCTTTCCGGGCTGGCGCAGGCGATTGGTATCGTACAAGCTGAGCACCGTCGCCTGAGCGCGGGCGCTCGTACCTCCCTTCGTGATGGGTGAAAGCCCGTTGCCCTCGATCTTGATGGGGCGGCCCTCCCGGGTCTTCACCAACACAGAGCAGTAATCACCGCCCAAGGCCAAGCTCGACGCATAATAGTTGGCAACACCCGGGACGATCTCATCGGGACGGATCGAATACGGAATGGCCTTGCGAACAGGTATATCACAAGCCGCTATCGTCGCGGCGCCCAAACTGAAGCCGAGCATTTTGAGGAAATCGCGGCGGTTGCCTTGCAACAGCCCACCGTTCTCGCCTTCTTCGGCCAAATTTTCCACCGACAGGGGTTGGAACTCCTGTTGGACAGACGCCAGGAACTCCGGGTCGTTGTTCAGCTGCTCGACGCTGGACCAAATTGGGGGAGTTTGCTTGCTCATTATATACGATTGTAATTAGGTGTGAAGCAAAAATATCGGGAGTTGTCTTTTTAGAGGCCCCTGTGAGGCGACCAAGACATAGATCAATAGTGGCACTTTTGGCATTCCAAGCCACCGATGTCTTCCACGGTGACCGAGGAACGGGTGCCGTTTTTGATCTCTTCGTGATACTTTTTGAAGTATTCGCTGTAATAACCGTTTTGGGCGAATTTGACTTCGGTCTTGCGGTGGCAGTTGATGCACCAGCCCATCGAAAGCGGCGAATATTGGTACATCAGGTCCATTTTTTCAACGGGACCGTGGCAGGTCTGGCACTGGAGGCCACCCGCGGTGACGTGTTGGGCGTGGTTGAAATAAGCGTGGTCGGGCAGGTTGTGGATGCGCACCCACTCGATCGGCTTGTAGAACATCGCCTTGGCCGCTTGGAAGGCCTCCTCGACCAATTGCACCCGCTCGTTGGGCTTCATGCCGGCTGCGTTGTACACGGAGTCGATCCAGTGGTGATAAATGGCTTTCAGTTCGGCCTCGCCCAGTTTTTCGGCATTTTCGATGTACGCCTTGTCAGAAGGCAGGTTGGGATTGTAGCCCGCTGCGGCGTAGATCTTGAGGATTTCGGCGCTGCTGGCGCCTTTGGCCGCGGCACCTTCGTGCGCGCCCTGCTGCACCACCGTGTGACAGTTCATACAAGTGCTTACGCCAGGAATGTTGGAGTGCTTGGAACGACGGGCTCCGTCATGGCAGTATTGGCAGTCTATTTTGTGCTTTCCCGCGTGCAGTGTGTGCGAAAAATTGATCGGCTGTGCCGGGGCATAGCCCTGTTGACGGCCCAAGCTGACCGCGTTCTGCACGGTCAGGTAGCCGGCGGCGACCACCACAAAGAAAGTCAGGATGCTCAGGGTGCGCTTGGCGAGCAAAAAGTCCATGAAAGTCTTGCGCGGTCCCGCTGCTTCGCCGGCCTTCGCCTTGGCGACGGCGTCCAAAAAGCCGACTGTCTGGTACAGCACGGCGGCCAAAAGGGCCAACACGCCGAGAAGGCCCCAAACAAACCATTTGTTGCCTTTTTCATCGTCGCCCCCCTTTGCAGCGGCGGTCGCCGCATCGGGCTTGGCCGGTCCGTCACAAGTGCCGGAGGCCTTGCAATTGATGTAGGCGATGATGTTGTCGATCTGCTCGTCCGACAGGGCGAAGGGCTGCATGACGGTGGGCTTCCACTCGTTCCACAGCG
>JBEIJQ010000056.1:0-19077 GCA_040380145.1 Lewinellaceae bacterium
AAAAAAATTACTGAAAATCAAGTTTTAAAAAATAAAAAATGATAAAATTTGTTTTTTTTTGTTTTGTAAGCAATTTAATTTTAGATAATTAAATATAAAACTACTTTTTCTCGCCGATGATCTGTCCCTTGAATTTCACGCTGATGGCCCGGTACCGGTTCCAGCCTAAATTGGGAAGCGCTTGTTGGTAAAATCCCTTGATGCGCTTGAATTTGTCGTGCAGATCCGTGGGGGGACCGATGTTGATCAAAAAGTCGCCGAGTTTGGGGACCAGCAGGAAATCGCCGTCGCTCTGGATGTGTATCTGCTCGACCAAGGCCCCGAAAAATGGATCCTCGGATAGGAAAGTGGCCAGCGCGAAGATCTGTCCGGTGACGTTGTTCTCGATCGAGCGCCAGTTTTCGTTGAAGCGGCCGGTGAAGCCGGTGGCCACGGGCACCCTCGCGGCGAAATTGGGGGAAGTGGGCATCATGGCCCCGGAAGCGTCCAGATAGTAGCGTTTGCCGTCGCTTTCTTCTATGCGGACGATGGGGTTTCGTTGAATTATTCGGATTTTCAGGGAGTTGAGGGCGCTTATGTAAGCGTCGGCCTTTTGTACGAATGGGTTGCGCTCCAGGATTTGTTCGATCTTTCGCGGCTCCACGGAAAAAACGGTTGCTCCCTCGAGGTAAACGCCCATTTCCTTGAAGAGGTAATTGCGCACTTCGCGGTCGTTCAGGAACTGTCTTTCTCCGGCATCGGCGAACGATATGTCCACGCTGCGCACGTCTCCGTTTTTTTTGTAGTGAACGGCCAAGCCCAGCATCAAAAGAGCGGCCACGGCTCCCCCTATGTAGGTCAGCTTGCGGTTTATCCAGCGCCTTCTGTTCGGATGGATCTGCATGGGGTTATCGGGGGTCGCGTGGTTGGAGGATTTCGGAAATGGGGCCCACGAAGCGGTCTATGTCGCCCGCCCCGAGGGTGAGCAGTACATCGAAACCTGTCGGGTCGAGTGTTTCGAGGAGCTGGTCTTTGCGGACAAGCTGTTTGATGGCCAAGCGCATCCGCTCGAAAACGGTTTCCGAGGAGATGCCCGGTATGGGCAGTTCGCGGGCCGGATAGATCTCGAGCAGCAGGCATTCGTCCAGTTGGTCGAGTGCCGCCGCAAAGCCGTCGGCAAAATCGCGGGTGCGGCTGTACAGATGGGGCTGAAAAATCCCCGTCAGCCGTTTGCCCGGGTACAGTGCACGGGCGGCGGCGATGGCTGCCCGGAGTTCTTCTGGATGGTGGGCGTAATCGTCGATATAGACGTGCCGGTCGTTGCGCAGTACGGTCTCGAAGCGGCGCCAGATGCCGGCGAAACTTCCGAGGGCGCGGCGGATCGCCTCCGGACCCAGGCCCAAGCGGAGGGCCACGGCGATGGCGGCGGTGGCGTTCTCGACGTTGTGGCGGCCGGGCTGGGTGAATCGCAGGTCGGGGATCCGGATGCCGGGGCCGATGAAATCGAACACGAAAGCGCTGTTTTCCACGCGCAGGTTTTCGGCTCGGAAGTCGCCTTCGTCCACTCCGTACGAAGCGATTTCGAAATCCCGGCCGTCGGCTGCCCAACCGGGGCCTAGGTCCACGCCTTTTCGCAGCAGCAGCAGTCCGCCCGTGCGGACTTGTCCGGCGAAACGGGCATAAGTGGCCCTCATTTCCTCCGGGGTGCCGTAAATGTCGAGGTGGTCGGGGTCAACGGCCGTGACGACGGCGATTTCGGGGAAAAGTTCCAAAAAGGCGCGGTCGAACTCGTCTGCTTCGGCCACCACGAGGTCGCTGTCGCCCTGGACGAAGTTGCCGCGGAAATTCCGGGCTATGCCGCCCAAGAAGGCGGACGGAGAAAGTCCCCCGTCGTGCAGGAGCCAGGCCAAGATGCTGGAAGTGGTGGTTTTGCCGTGGGTGCCGGCCACGGCCAAGCAGCGCTGGCTCCGGCTGATCAGGCCCAGCATCTGGGCGCGCCGCAGAAAACGGTCGGCGGACATCCGGGATTTGAGGTGGACATATTCAGCGAGGTCTTTGGGGATGGCCGGTGTCACCACCGCCAGGTCCAGATCGGCCGGGATCAGGGCCGGTTCGTCGGTATAGTGGATATGCATGCCCTCGGCCGACAGTTGTCGGGTCAGTTCGGTTTCCGTGCGGTCGTATCCGAAGACCTCTGCCCCGCGGCTGCGGAAATAGCGGGCCAGGCCGCTCATCCCGATGCCGCCGATGCCCAAAAAGTATATGCGTTGTACGTTGTTCATCGGTTGCTGGATTTTTTGCGTTCGGCCAATTGGACCACTTCCAGGGCGATCCGCTCGGCGGCATCGCCGATGCCGAGGGCACGGGCGTTGGCCGATAGTTCGGACAGTTGCCCTTCGTCGCCGAGGAGTTCCAGTGCGAGGGGTACCAGCTCTTGGGCGGCCAGGACATCGGGGACCAGCCGCGCGGCGGATTTTTCCGTCAGGGAACGAGCATTGGCGGTCTGATGGTCTTCGGTCACGTTGGGGGAGGGCACGAAGATCGCGGGCAGGCCCAGCAGGCAGATTTCGGAAACGGTCAGCGCACCGGCACGGGCCACCACGAGGTCGGCCACGGCGTACGCGAGGTCCATGCGCTCGAGAAAAGGCACGAGGCGTACATTCGGATATTGCTCGGCCACGGGAGCGAACTCGTCGAGGTAGTTTTTGCCGCACTGCCAAAGGACTTGCACGCCCGTCGCACCGCCGATGAGAGGCAAATGGCCGCGCAGGGCCTCGTTCAGGGTGCGGGCTCCGAGGCTGCCCCCGGTCACCAGCAAGGTCTTGCGGCCGGCCTCTAATCCGTAAAACCGCCGACCCTCGTCACGGGCGTTTTCCCGCAGGGCTCCGTCTTTGGACAGGGCCACGAGATCGGATCGGACGGGGTTGCCGGTCATGAGAGTCTTTTCTTCGGGAAAAAAATGGCGGGCGTTTTCGTGCGCGATACACACCAGTTGCGCTTTTTTGCCCAGCAAACGGTTGGTCGCCCCGGCGTGGGAGTTCTGTTCCTGCACCAAAACGGGCACCCCCGCGCCGGCACAGACCTGCAGCACGGGGCCGCTGGCGTAACCGCCCACGCCCACGCCCACGTCCGGACGGAAAGAGCGGACGATGCCGCGCGCTTTTTGCAGGCTTTTCCACAATTTGAAGGGGAAAAGGAGGTTTTTCCAGGTCAAACGGCGCTGGAACCCGACCACGGGCAGTCCGACGATGGCGTGGCCCGCCGCGGGAACCCGCTCCATTTCCATTTTGCCCTCTGCGCCCACGAACAGCAGTTCGGCGTCCGGACGCAATTTTTTGATTGCCTCGGCAATGGCCAGGGCCGGGAAGATGTGTCCGCCCGTTCCCCCGCCGGAGATGATAGCCCGTACGGGCCCGAGATCGTGTGGAGAACGGCTGTGCATGTCAGGCGGGCTGTTGTTCGTTTTCGATTTGGCGGGAAACCGACAGGATCATGCCGATGGCCATGAAGGTGAAGATCAGCGAAGTGCCGCCCATGCTGATGAGCGGCAGGGTCAGCCCCGTCACGGGGATGATGTGCACCGAAACGGCCATGTTCGCCAAAGCCTGTATCACCAGCATGAGGCTCAGTCCGATGGCCAGCAGCGAACCGAAGGACCGGTTGCTCAGCGTCACCAAGCGGACCGACCGCATCAACAGGGCGAAATAGAGGAACAGCACGAAGAAAGCGCCGATCAGTCCGAATTCCTCGATGATGATGCAGTAGATGTAATCTGAATAAGCGTGGGGCACAAAACTGGATTGGGTGCCGTTGCCCGGGCCCATGCCGATCAGCCCTCCCTTGGAAATGGCGATCTTGGCCTGCTCCACTTGGAAACGCACATTTGGGTCCGACAGCGACAAGAAATTCTTGACGCGGTTGATCCATGTTTCCAAACGCACCATGCCGGGAAACGCCTCGCCCAGCAGGACCAGCAGCGAAAACAACCCCACAGCGACCAGCAGTACATAGCCAAGGTTGCGCAACTCGATCTGACCGATGGCCATCAGCAGAAAACAGGTCGCGAACAGCACAGCAGCGGTGGAAAGGTTGGCCGGGGCGATCAGCAGGCAGATCAAGAGCACCGGTCCGAAAACCCACCAAAACGAAGAACTTCCCGTGCCCGCACCCGCTTTTTTGTCGTGGCCTTGGGAAAGCGTCCACGCCAGATACAGGATCAGGGCCAATTTGGCCAGGTCGGAGGTTTGGAACGATAAGTTGATCAAAGGCAGTTCCAACCAACGGCGCGCGGAGTTGATGTTCGAGCCGGAAAACAGGGTGATCAGCAGCAGCACGGCGCTCACGGCCAATCCGGGCATGGCCAGTTTGGCGAATCGCATATAGTTCACCCGGTGGACTACATACATGATCGCGAACCCGATCCCGAGGATAAAAGCCTGCTTGATCAGGTAGTGTTCCGTATCGCCTTTTTGCTGCCGATAGGCCAAGGTGTCGGTGGCACTGTACACCATCAGCATGGACGCCATCGAAAGGAGCGCCACGATCGTCCAGATGTAGCGGTCGCCCTTCAAGCGGGAGGAAATGCTGGATATGATGATGGAAAGCGTCTGCACGGTTTACGGATTGGAGGTCATGGATTCGATGGATCGGCCCGGCAGTTCGTTGACCGCGGCTTTGAACCGTTCGCCGCGGTCCATGTAGTTCTTGAAAAGATCGAAACTGGCACAGGCTGGCGACAGCAGCACTACGTCGCCGGGGACGGCCATATCGGCGGCGAGGCGCACGGCCTCTTCGGCCGAACCGGCGTCCCGGACCACGGGCACATGGGCGCCGAAAGCCTCGCGGAGTTTTTCCGGGGCGGTGGTCAGGCAGATCAGGGCTTTCACGCGGCCCGGGACGAGGGGCAACAGTTCGGAATAATCGTTGCCCTTGTCTTGTCCGCCCGCGATCCAGATCGTGGGCTTGGTCATGGCTTCGAGGGCGTAATAGACGCTGTCCACATTGGTGGCCTTGCTGTCGTTGAGGTATTCCACGCCGTTGAAAGTGCCAACGGGTTCCATGCGGTGCGGATCGGCGCGGAAGGTGCGCAGACCGTTGAGGATGGCTTCGTCGGAAACACCCACCAATTGGGCCGCGGTCACGGCACAGGCGATGTTGAGGTAATTGTGCCGCCCGCGCAGGTGCAGTTGGTCCTTGGCGACGCGCAGGGTTCCCAGCACCAGTTCGTCCGGGGTTTCGAAGACGCTGTTCGAGAGCGGGTGGCGTTCGGGCCGGCCTTCGCCCCGGTAGGTTTCGAGGTGTCGGGCGATGGTCTCGTTGTCGGAATGGTAGATGAAATGCTCCCGTTCCGTTTGGTTTTGGATGATCCGGAACTTGGCCGCGGCGTACAGTTCCATCCGATATTCGTAGCGGTCGAGGTGATCGGGCGTGATGTTGGTGACGACGCTGGCGAAAGGCCGCAGCGTCGTGCAGTTGTCGAGTTGGAAACTGCTGACTTCCAGCACGAAATAATCGTGGTCGCCGGCAGCGGCCAAGGCAGCGAAACTGGTGCCGATGTTGCCGCCCAACGCGGCATCGAGGCCGGCTTCGCGCAGGAGGTGCCAGGTGAGCCGGGTCGTGGTGGTCTTGCCGTTGGTGCCGGTGATGGCGATGATCCGGCCCTTGACGAAACGAGAGGCGAACTCGATCTCGTCCACGATCTCCTTGCCCGCGGCGCGCAGGGCCGCCACGAGAGGGGCATTTTCGGGGATGCCCGGGCTTTTCACGACGATGTCCGCCCCTAAAATCCGCTCTTCCGAATGGGTTTCTTCTTCGAACGCAATGCCCTCGGCTTCGAGCACGGCCCGGTATTCGGGCTTGATCCGGCCCCGGTCGGAGACGAACACGTCGAACCCTTTGCTCTTGGCGAGCAGGGCAGCGCCGGTTCCGCTTTCGCCGGCGCCGAGAACGGCTATTTTGGCTGGGGTCTGCACTTCGGTTTTTTTTATTTTTTTATTTAAAAAAAAATTGAAAATCAACGGGTTTTGATGGTTATCACGGTCAAAACGGCCAACATGATGGACACGATCAGAAAACGGGTGACGATCTTGGACTCGTGGATGCCCATTTTTTGGAAATGATGGTGCAGGGGAGCCATTTTGAAGATCCTGCGCCCTTCGCCGTATTTTCGTTTGGTGTACTTGAAGTAGCCGACCTGCAGCACCACCGACAGGTTTTCGACCAGAAAAATCCCGCACAGGACGGGGATGAGGAGTTCTTTGCGGATCATGATGGCGATGGCCGCGATGAGCCCTCCGAGGGTGAGGCTGCCCGTATCGCCCATGAAAACCTGTGCCGGAAAGGCGTTGAACCACAGAAATCCGATGCAGGCGCCCAGAAAACAGGCCGAAAAAATCACGATTTCCCCGGAATAAGGGATGTAGGAAATGCCGAGGTATTTAGAGAAAAAAGAGTGGCCCGACAGGTACGCCAAGATGCCGAGAGTGGCTCCCACGATGGCCGAAACACCTGCTGCGAGGCCGTCTATGCCGTCGGTCAGGTTGGCTGCATTGGAAACGGCGGTCACGACAAAGATCACGAACGGGATGAAAATGATCCATGCCCAACGGTCGGCCTCGTCGCCGAAGATCGGGCGCAGCAGCACCGCGTAGTCGAACTGGTGGGATTTCATGAAAGGCACGTTGGTCGTGGTGGTTTTCACATAGTGCATGGTCTGGATCTGTCCGCTGCCCGCCGGGTACTCCACCTGTTCTTGGTGGACGGAACGGTAGCCGTTGAGCTGTTGCTCGGCTTCCGTTACCCTGATCACGGCGTCCCGGTGGAAAAAAAGCGTGCTGCCCACGATCAGGCCGAGGCCCAACTGCCCGATGATCTTGTATTTGGCGGCCAGCCCGTCTTTTCCCTTGGTGAGTTTCAGGTAGTCGTCCAAAAAGCCCAACAGGCCCATCCAGATCGTCGAAAGCACGAGCAGGAGCACATACACATTGGTGAGGTCGGCCAACAGCAGGGTGGGCACCAAAATGGCCAAAATGATCATCAGGCCGCCCATCGTGGGGGTTCTGCGTTTCTCTTCTTCGCCGGGCAGGCCGAGCGCCCGTTGTTTTTCGATCACCTGCATGCGCTTGATCCAAGCGATGATGCGATCGCCCAAGAAAATGGTGATCGCCAGCGAGATGAGGATGCCCAGTCCAGCCCGGAACGTGATGTACGAAAACAGACCTGCCCCCGGGAGGTCATACTGTTTGTCGAGAAAAGTGAAAAGATGGTACAGCACAGCGATGGGGTAGGGGTTTACGGTCGATGTATTTGAAGGGCCTCCACGAGCGTGGCCATGTCGTCGAAAGGATGCTTGACGCCTTTGATCTCTTGGTATTTTTCGTGGCCTTTTCCGGCCACCAGCAGAATGTCGCCCGGTCGGGCCATGCGGGCGGCGGCGTGGATGGCTTCCGATCGGTCGGATATTTTCAGGGCCTTGCGTTGCAGATCGGGCGTCAGTCCGGCCTGCATTTCCGCGAGGATGTCCTCCGGATTTTCCGAGCGCGGGTTGTCGGAGGTCAGGATGGCCAGATCGGCATAACGAGCGGCGATGCGGGCCATTTGCGGACGCTTGGCGCGGTCGCGGTCGCCCCCACAGCCGGCCAACACGATGATCCGTCCGCCCGGTTGGCGGATATTGAGCGCCGTTTGCAGCACTTTTTCCAGTGCATCGGGCGTATGTGCGTAATCCACGATGCCCATGATTTTGCGGTCGGGCGAGAAAACACAGTCGAAGCGGCCCTCGGCGGGCGAAAGTCTGCTCAGGTGGGTGAGCACTTCCACGGGCGCTTGGCCGAGCAGCACGGCGGTGGCGTAAACGGCCAGCAGGTTGTAGGCATTGAATTCGCCGACCAAGCGGGCGTGGAACTCCCGGCCGTCCACGTCGAGCACCAGGCCCGAAGCATTGTTTTCCAAGATGCGGCCCTTGAAGTCCGCCGGCTTTTTGAGGGCATAGGCGTACCGCTTGGCCGGCGTGTTCTGGAGCATAACCTGGCCGTTCTTGTCGTCGAGGTTGGTCAACGCGAAAGCGCTTTCCGGAAGATCGTCGAAGAGGCGTTTCTTGGCGTGGAGATAGTTGCGGAAGGTCTTGTGGTAATCGAGGTGGTCGTGCGTGATGTTGCTGAACACGCCGCCGGCGAAACGGATGCCCGCCACTCGGCGTTGGTCGAGGGCGTGCGAGCTGACCTCCATGAACGCATGGCCACAGCCCTCGTCCACCATTTTGCGCAGCAACCGATTCAATTCCAATGGGTCCGGGGTGGTGTGGGTAGCCGGATAAACATCGGCGCCGATGCGGTTTTCCACGGTGGAAAGCAGTCCGCAGCGTTCGCCCATGGAACTGAACAAGCGGTACAGCAGCGTGGCGGTGGTGGTTTTGCCGTTGGTGCCCGTGATCCCCACCAGGCTCAGTTCACCGGACGGGTTTCCGTAGAAATTGCAGGCCACGATCCCCAGCGCCTCGGCGGTATCGGGCGTCTGTACGAACAGCACGCCTTCGGGGCGGTATTCCGGGAGCCGTTCGCACAGGACGGCGGTGCAGCCTTTTTCGACGGCGTCGTCGATGTGGTCGTGCCCATCGGTGCGGGTTCCCTTCATGGCCACGAACAGTCCCATCGGCTCCGCCTTGCGCGAATCGAACGCCACCGAGCGGATCTCGCGCGAGTCGGGATCGCCGGTAAAATCAACGCCTTGGAGCAGCAACTGCAGGTTCATGGAGGGGTGTTTGTTTGGTTTTGTGGCGGTTCAGTCGAGTACGAGGGTGATGCTGCGCACGCTGCGCACGCTTTGTCCGGGCTTGACGGACTGAGATTTTACTTTGCCCACGCCTACGGATTGGACGCGGATGCCGAGATTTTCGAGCAGGAAGACCGCGTCGCGCAGGCCCATGCCGACCACATTGGGCACCAAGTCTTTTTTCCAGGTGCGGGCATAGGTCTTCAAGGTGTCGTTTTCCGCGCGCAGCAGAGCAAGTGGAGCATTGCGTTCGCCCACGGGCACCGTTTTCAGGCGAAGAGCCTTGGTGATCGTTTTGAAATCTTCTTGGAATCCGACTTGGAAATCGGGGAGCTGTTGGTTGGCCAGCGGTGCGGCCGGTTTTTCGGGCAGGGGTTCATGGGCAAAGAACGAGCTCGCATAGCAGCGGTCGGCGATGGCCCGGAAGACCGGAGCGGCCACCGTGCCGCCGTAAAGGCCCGTTTCCGGCTCGTAGATCACCACGATGCAGGAATAGAGCGGTTGTTCGGCGGGAAAAAATCCGGCAAAGGAAGCCTGGTATTTTTTGGGGGCCTTGCCCGCGATGTATTGGGAATAGTTGACGATGGAAGTGCCCGTTTTGCCGGCGATGCGGTAGCGATCGGTGTAAATGTTGGAGGCCGTCCCGTTTTTGACCACTCCCTCCAACATGTCGGTCACGGTCTGGATGCTCTTAGCCCCGGCGATGCGCCGCTTGAGCACTTGCGGGCCGAAACGTTTGTGGGTGCGGGCATTGTCGCGGATCTCTTCCACGAGGTAAGGCTTCATCATCTTGCCGCCGTTGGCCACCGCATTGTAAAAGACCAGCTGCTGGAGCGGGGTCATGCGCAGTTCGTACCCGGTGGACATCCAGGGGAGCGTGATGCCGCTCCAGTTGTCGCCGGCGTTCTTGGGATCTTTGATGTAGGGGTTGGGTTCGTTTTCGAGGTCGATGCCGGTGGGCTTGTCGAGCCGGAAATCGCGGATGCGGTCGAGGAATCCGTTGATATCGCGGTTTTGGGTGTAGTGTTTTTCGACGAGTTTGGCCATCCCGACATTGGAGGAGAGTTCGAAGGCCCTTTGCACGGATACCTGATATTCGCCGTGCTCGAGGGCATCTTCCATCACTTGGTCGTAAAAACGGGCGCGTCCTCCTTCGAGGTTGACGGTGTCCTGCAAAGAGATCAGGTTGTCTTCGAGCAGGGCCAGCATAGTGGCCAATTTGAAGGTGGAACCCGGCTCGGTGCTCATGCTGGCCGCGAAATTGTAGGTTTCCCAGTATTCGTTGTTTTCGGTGCGGCCGATGTTGGCCATGGCCCGGATGGCACCGGTGCTGACCTCCATCACCACGGCACAGCCGCCTTTGGCGCGATAGGTTTCCATGGCGCGCATCAGGGCGGTCTCGGCCACATCTTGGATGTTGACGTCTAAGGTGGTGACCAGGTCCATTCCGGCTTTCGGTTCGATCTTGCTGAGGTCGGCGATGGGAACCCAAACGTCTCGTCCGATGTTGTGCACGGTCTGTTCGCCCTGTTCGCCGGCGAGAAATTGGTTGTACGCGCTTTCCAGGCCGTACTGGATGGTGTCCAAAGATGCTAGTCCGTCCGCTCCCGGTTTTTCGATGGAGCCGTAAAAGCCGATGGTTCGGCGGCCCAAAATCTTGAAGGGATGCTGGCGTTTGTTTTGGACGACGGATGTCAGCCCGCCCTTGTTGCGTTCCAAACGGAAAATCGGGAAGGTCTTCAGACGCTGCAGATCCGGATAGCTCAGGTTGCGCCCCACGAGAAATCCTCGGTTGCCGTCGCGACGCGCTTCGAGCAGCCGTTGGCGCATGGCGCCGGCCGTCAGATCGGGTGAAATGTAGGATGCCAGAAGGGTGGACAGTTCGTCGAGATAGCGGTCGAAAGTGTCCTGTTCCACGACCATGGGGTCCCACCGAACTTCGTAATAGGGCAGGGAGGTGGCCAGCAGACTGCCGTCATGGGCGTAGATGTTGCCTCTGGTGGCTTCGATGGGGATCTTTTTGACGTACATTTCCTCCGCCTTTTTCCGCCAGTAAGCCCCTTCAAAAAGCTGGATCTGCACGGCCCTGACGAAAATGGCCAACCCTCCCAGCGCGAGCAGGAAGAACACAGCATAGGTGCGGTACAGGAGGTGCTGTTTGGAGTCGGCGGACATGTGCGGGGGAGGTCAGTCTTTTTCGAGGACGATCTTGTGGGGACGTTCGGTCAGTTCGTGCACGCCGAGGGGGGAAGTTTTTTTGGCCACTTCCGATTGCATGCTGTTGAACATCAGTTCGGATTTGCGGGAATTGCTCTCCCAGGCGCTGTTTTTGGTTTGTTCTTTCAGCCGCTTGATCTCCATGATGGTCTTCGCCGTTTGGTGCGAGTTGGCGACGTAGATGATCCCCAAGAGGGTCAAATAGGCTATAAAGCCCATGTTTTTGGTCAAAAAGGTGAAGTTCAGGGCACCGGTGAGGGCAAACATCTTGGGCCTGCGTTTCGGGCGGTAGGTCTTGTCGGGATCGGCGAAAACATTTCTTCTCATGGTGCGGAGTTGATGATCGGTCGCTGCGCGAAGGCACGATGGTCGGAAGGTTAAGAAGCGATTTTTGCGAGTATCCGCATCTTGGCGCTGCGGGCCCTGGGATTGAGTTCGATCTCCGCTTCGGAGGCTTCGACGGGCCGGTCGGTCAGGCTTTCGAATGGCAGTTTTTTCCGGCCGAATTCGTCGGAGATGTCGCGTCCCTCGGGGTTGCCCTTTTTGAGGAGATTCTTCACCAGACGGTCTTCGAGGGAATGATAGGAAAGCACCACCAATCGGCCGCCCGGAAGCAAAAGGCCGGTGGTCTGGCGGAGGAGATCGGAAAGGGCGCCCACCTCGTCGTTGACTTCCATGCGCAGGGCCTGGAAGATCTGGGCGAGGTAGCGGTTGCGCTTGCCGAAGATCAACGGTTCGGCGATGTGGACCAGATCGCCGGCGGTCTCGACCGGGCGGACCGATCGGGCTGCCACAATGGCCCTTGCCAAAGTCCGGGCGTTTCTCACCTCGCCGTATTCGCCCAGGATCCGTTGGAGCTCGTCGGCGGTGGAACGGTTGAGCACATCGGCGGCGGAAGCTCGCGCCAAGCGGTCCATGCGCATGTCCAAAGGAGTGTCAAGCGGAAGGAAAAACCTCTTTCGGCTTCGTCGAACTGGTGCGAGGAAACGCCCAGGTCGGCCAGCAAACCGTGGATTTCGCGCACGCCTTCGAGGCGCAGGAACTGCTCCAAAAAACGGAAATTGTGCGGAATGAAGATGCAGCGCTTGTCCTCGGGAGCGTTTCGTACGGCGTCTTCGTCTTGGTCGAAGGCGTACAGGCGCCCCTCCGGTCCAAGTTGTTGCAAAATGGCCCGGGAATGGCCGGCACCGCCCATCGTGGCATCCACGTACACGCCGTTCGGGTCGGTCACCAGGGCCTCGACAGAGGCATCCAACAAAACCGGGACGTGGTACATGGCGTTTGTGCTGAAATGGGATTGACTAGTTGGAAAAAGAAAGAAAGAAACGGTTGGCTAGGGGCGCATGGCCGAGCAGGGTTATTCTTCGTCTTTGCGCCGCCCCATCACCTCTTCGGCCAAGTCGGCGAAGTCGGACGGTTCGGCGTCGAGCAGTTGGTCGTAGCACTCTTTGGCCCATACCTCGATGCGGTTGAAATAGGCAAAGAGCACCACTTCTTTCTTGGCCTCAATGTATTCCAATAGTTGGTTGGGGAAATTGATCCTTTCGCTGCTGTCCAAAGCGAGTTCCGTCGCGCCACGGAAAAAATAGCGGACAAAATCGCGGTTCTTCTTGACGTACAAGTTCAACGAATTGATTTCCTGTGTAATGCGCTTCCATTCTCCCGTGGGATAGATCGCCAGGCATTTCTCGAAGCCCCTGTTCACGACAAAGCCCTCTTGGGCCTGCCCCTCCAACTGCTTCAGCAGTTGGCTGGGAAGGCGCAGGCGGCCCTTGTCGTCCAGCTTGCATTCGAATTCGCCCAGAAATTGGTGCATGGGAAATGAGCGTTATTATTTTGTCCCACAAAAATACCTTTTGGGCCCACCTTTTCCCACTTTTTCCCACTTTTTGGGAAAAAATGTTTCCACAGTATCCACTTTTTGAGGATATTTTAGGAAAAAAGCTCCATTTTGTATGAAAAAAGGTGTCTTAGCGGGCGCAATACCGATTATTTGCGTCCGTTTTTTCCATTTTTTCCCACTTGGGGAAAAAAATAGGGTTCAGTTTTCGAAAAAACCGATGGTCCCTCCCACGAAGGTCTTGTTTGCGTTGTATTTCACCCCGATCATATCCCCTCGGCTCAGCCGGCAGATGTTGAAAACGGGTTCCGGCCGTGGCAGGCCGTTTTCCCAAAAGTAGATCATACGGATCTCGACCTTCACGCTGCCCTCGTCGGCGGCCCGCACCATCGGCGCGTAGTCCACCTTGCGCTGCAGCATCCAGTTGCTGCGGTCGTTTTCGGGCACGGCATCGAGATCCTCGGGCCGCACATGGTACCGCACACCGGTCCCGGAAAAGGAATACAGGGGCTTGAGCACATACCCGTCCAAGTCTTCGGGGAAACGGTCGAAGTCGCTCAGCAGGCGGCTTTCGGGCACATAGCGGCCGTGCAGCATCGGCATGCAGAACTTGCTGATGCGGCCGTACCAATTGGGGTGGCACACCCATTCCGCGTCCACTTCCTCGGTGAGGTCGAACTGCCTCGGCAAGTCGTCCCGCTGCAGCAGTTCGTCGAAGATGACGCGGTTGAACAGTCGGTGTATCTGAACGGTGCGGCCGTTGCGACGATAGAAGAGACGCCGGCCTTCGCGGACGATCTCGCTCAGACAGACGGGCTCTATGCCGAACATTTTTTTGGTGGCCAAAAAGTCCACAGCGGTGTTCTGTTTCAAAGGTTCTATTTCCAGCAGCACCACGTTTTCGGGGCTGTGGCCGCCGAGGAGCAGTCGCCCGAGCCTTTCTGTGAAGCCTGCCTCGTCGAGCCCGCCCAAAAACGGCGAAAAGTTATCGGGCACATCGAAAAATCGCCTGTACAGCCGCTGGAGACCCACTTTGTAGGCGAACATGGTGGGAAAGCCTTGGAATTCGATCAGTTGCGGCAAAAATTCCCCGTCGGGGCCGAGGGTGGCCGCAAAGTCAACGCACAGGGTGGTCGGACGGCCCTCGTCCCCCGGTACGAAGGTCCTTGGGTGCAGGGCCGGGCGTGTCACCTCCAATAGATCGGGCCTCGACAAAAATTCCAGCACTTCCCCGCCGGCCCGCAGCAGGGTGTCGCGGTGCGCGGCCGGGATGAACACGGGCGTTTCGGCCACCCGAAAAGAGATCGGAAAATTCCATTCCGACTCCAAGGCCCGCAAAAAAGAGCCGTACCGTTCGGGCGAGAAAGAAGCGTTGAAGCGTTGACGGGCGTTCGCGTGCATGGCGTTCGTTTATTTTTCCCAAAAGTAGCGCGAAAGCGGTTATCTTTGTCCTGTCCGCAAAATTCCGCTCCGAGGCCGATCCCAGAAATCCCTTTTCGGGGAAAACCGGGCGCCCGGGCAGCGCGGAGAACCGTGCCGACCGTTTCCGTGTTTTATTTTCTTTTGTTGGCCCGCCGTTTCCTCCGCATTGTCCATGAACCGATTCCGAAACGCCTTTTTCCTGCTGATATGCCTTGCGCTGCCCGTATTCTTGGGGGCCCAGATCAACCAGCGCTTCGGGAAAAACCGCGTCCAGTACCACGATTTTACCTGGTACTTTTACGAATCCCCCCATTTCGTCACTTATTTCGACCGCAGCGACATCGCGCTCGGCAAATTCGCCATGCAAGTGGCCGAACAGGACCTGTCGGAGTTGCAGGCCGCCATGGAGTTCCGCATCTCGCAGAAAATCAACATCGTGGTGTACTCCGATCTGACCGACCTGCTGATGAGCAACATCGGCAACGATGAACTGTTCGCCAACACCGGCGGGGTGACCAAGATCGTTGACAACAAGATATTCGTGTATTTCGACGGCAGCCACGCCGAGCTCCGCCGGCAGATCCGGGAGGGTCTCGCGCGGGTTTTTCTCAACAACATGCTCTTCGGCACCAACCTGCAGGAAATCGTGCAGAACGCGGTACTGATGAACCTGCCGGCCTGGTTCACCGAAGGGCTGGTGGGCTTTGTGGCCGAGGAATGGAACACCGAGCTCGACGACCGACTGCGCGATGCGCTCCTGTCGGGCCGATACCGCACTTTTTCGGAGTTCGCCGCCGCCGAGCCGCGTTTCGCGGGCCACGCGATGTGGTATTTCATCGCCCAGCTCTACGGCCGTCCCACCGTCTCCAACCTGTTGTACCTGACCCGCATCAACCGCAGCGTCGAGAGCGGTTTCCTGTATGTGACGGCCAATACCTACGAGCAGATCGGGATCGCATGGATGCAGTATTTTCTCACCCGGTACAACCTGGACGAAAACGGAAGGCAGTTTTTGCCGATCGGGGGCGATTCCACCGTGCTGGCTCTCCAAAAGTGCAAGGGCGACCTCGAAAAACACTATTCCGGGGCCCGACTCAGCCCCGACGGGCGCTACCTCGCCTACGCTTCCAACAATCGGGGAAAGTTCCGGGTGCATCTGTACGATTTTCGGGAAAAAAAGACCCTCACCGTTCTCAAGGGCGGTTTCCGCAACCCCTTGCAGGCCACCGATTACGGCTACCCGCTGTTGGCCTGGTCGCCCAAAGGAGCCACTCTGAGCGTCTTCTACGAAAAGCGCGACCAGATCTACCTCCTGCGCTATCCCGTTGCCGATCCGAAAAAAGCGGAAACCTTCAACGTGGAAAACCTGGAACGGATTCTGAGCGTGGACTGCGAGGACGAAAAATGGTACGTGCTCACGGCCTACAACGACGGCCTGACGGGGATCTACCGCTACGCGCCCACCTCCGGGCAACGCCGCCTGACTTCAGACTTTTACGACTATCGCGATGCGGTCTGCGCCGAGATCAACGGACAAAAAGGCGTGCTCTTCGCTTCCAACCGACCCGACCTCAAGATCGAGCCCCTGCGCTTCGATTCCATTCTCCCCTTGGCCCGATACGACCTTTTTTTCTATAATTTCGACACTGCACGGACCCGCGAACTGGTGCGCATCACCAACACGCCCGGCGCCACCGAACGGACGCCCGTGGCCATTGACGGGCGCCACTTCGCGTTCCTCAGCGACGAAAACGGCATCTTCAACCGACAGATCGGGGTCATTGATACCGTGTTCGACCACTACGACCGCGTGGTGGTGTTCGACCGCCGCCGCGATTCGCTGGTGCAGCACGCCGATTCGATCATCCGCATCCCCGAGGCGGAGGTGGATACCCAATATGTAGTGCCCGTGTACCGGCCCAAAGGCTTTGTGCGCAACGGCACGGATTACATACGGGGGCTGGCCGAGCACCACTATGCGCCCCGATCGGGCCGCGTGGCCGAACTGTACCGGCGCAACGGCCGCTTCTTTGTCCGGGTTTTTGCCGACAGCCTGACCGCCGGCGTCGATCGTTTGCGTCCCACCTACTTTGGCGGACAGGTGCGGAGGATCCCGGCTCCGGCGCCGACACCGCCCAAGTCCGAACCTCCCATCAAGGTCGTTCCGCAAGAGCAGCGCGTCGAAGCAGAGGAGATCCTCTTGGTCGATTCTTTTGAAACGGACACGCCGCCGCCGCCCGTGCGTCCGCCCGTCCCCGTTCCGCCCGACACCGGCAAAATCGACATCGACAACTATTTTTTCCAAAGCGAATTCGAAGAGGTGCAGACGCCCGAGCCCCTCCGCCCCGATACGATGGCCCCCGCTCCGCCCCTGCGCGCGGACGGGCAGCCCACCGAGGCCCGACCGATCCCCGCGCCGCAAAAAACCGATCAAGATCGGGTCCTGTTGCCCGCCCAAAAGATGATCCGCTTCCACAAGCTCAAACCGATGCCCTATCTGGTACGGTTCCGCTCGGAAGCCATCACCACCCAGCTCGACAACAGCCTGCTGTTCGGCGGCATGGAAAGCGTGTCGGCCACGCCGTCGGGCCGTTTCGGCTTTCCCCCGCCGGGGATCCTGCTGAAGACCACGATGCGCGATGTGTTCGAGGATTACCGCATCGAACTGGGCGCCCGCATCCCGACCACTTTCAACGGGATGGAGTATTTCATCGTGTTCGACAACCTCCGCAAGCGCCTCGACAAGCGTTTCGCCTTTTACCGCAAAGGGGCTTCCAACACGTATGTCACCGAGGGACCCGCCTTTTTGCAGACCCGCATCAAGACCGTCACTCACCTCGGCCTGATGGAGCTCAGTTATCCGTTCGATGCCTTCAGAAGCCTCCGTGGGCAGGTGATCGTCCGCGACGACAAACGGATCTTCAAGGCCACCGATACCCTCACGCTCGAAGCGGAGACCTATTCCGAACAGCGGCTGGGTGTCCGCTTGGAATATGTGTTCGACAATGTGGTGCAGGTGATGCCCAACATATTCAACGGCTCTCGCTACAAGGTCTATGGGGAGTTCTACAACCGATTCCGGGCCGATGTGGCCAACGGTTTCCACTTCGATCCGTCCCTTGGCACGATGGGCGTTTTGGGCTTTGATGCCCGCCACTACCAGCGGTTGGATCGCCTCAGCATTTTTGCCGTTCGAGGTGCCGGTGCCTTCTCTTTCGGTTCGGAAAAAATGTTGTATTTCCTCGGCGGCACCGAAAACTGGCTCAACAACAAGTTCGACAACGACATCCCCGTTCCTACCGAAGGATTCGCCTATCAGACCGTGGCGGCCAACCTGCGCGGCTTCGCCTCCAATATCCGCAACGGCAGTTCGTACCTGTTGATCAATGCCGAACTGCGCGTGCCGGTGTTCAATTACCTGTCCAAAAAAACCCTCAAATCGCCTTTCCTGCGCAATTTCCAGCTCACGGCCTTCTGCGATGTTGGATCGGCTTGGACCGGTTTTTCGCCCTTCCGCAACGACAATCCGCTGAACACCTACACCAGCGACAACCCCTTCAGCCCCGTGCAGGTTACGGTCCGCTATTTCCGGCAGCCCATCGTGATGGGTTATGGATTGGGGGTCAGGTCCATGTTGTTCGGTTATTTCGTGCGGCTCGATTATGCATGGGGAGTCGAAACGGGCAAGCAGCTCGATCCGCTCCTGCATGTATCCATCGGTTACGACTTTTGACCTTTTGCCGTGGACGAAGAACAGCTGTTCCGCATTTTTTTCAACCGCCATCTCAACGCAGATCTGCGCGAAATGGAAATGGCCCGCCACCGCTTGCTGGGCTTGCTCGGGTGCATGGCCGCGCTGATCATTGCATTGTTGTGGTTGGCGCTGTACGCCGAAATCGCTTCCCTTTATTTGGGGATATGGCTACCCGTCGCCCTCTTGCTCTCGTTTGGGTATTGGCGGATCCGCGTTTTCAAAAGCCGTTTCAAACCGTTGATCCTGACAAGATTGTTGCAATATATAGACCCGGGGTTCCGTTATTTTCCGGGAGAAAAAATTCCCAAGGACACTTTCGTCCGCAGCGGGCTGTTCGGGGTGGATCCCCAGAAATACAACGGTGAAGACTACATCAAGGGCGAAAGAGGTGATTTGACTTTCGAGGTTTGCGAACTCACGGTGCTGCATCCCTCGGTGGTCAAAGGCGGTTTGGCACGCCTTTTTCAGGGCGTTTTTATGCATGTGGCGCGCGAAGATGCCAGCCAAGGCCGTCTTTTGCTGGTGCCCCAAAAAGAAAAAATTTACTTGGGCCGCGCCATCAAGGAGTTTGTCCGCTCCGGCGCCATGCCCCGATCCGGCCCCAACGATGATTTCAACGAGCGGTTTGCTTTCTACATGCAACCGGATGCCCCCTGTAGCCATCTTTTCACGCCGCCCCGCCTGCAGGCCATCGCCGATTTCCAGCGCGAACACCGCCGCCGTCTGTATTTTTCCTACATAGACGGACATTACTTCGTGGCGCAGGAGCAAGCAAAAGATAGCTTGGAACCCTCTATCCTTCGGTCCAACATCGATTTCGACCGCGTCTTCGAGTTTTACACGGTGCTGTACAAATTGACCGGACTGGTCGAGGAACTGGATTTGTTGGATTGAGGCGGAAGGGCAGGATCTTATCTACCAAGAGGATCGAAAAAATCCTGAAAATCTTGATTCCGACAAAATAGACGGGCAAGGCGTTTCCCAATCACAATTTTGGGTTCAACCCAAAATTGTAATTGGGCTCTTTTTGATCTGCTCAATTTGGGTCTTTATCGGACTTTTTCAGCGGTAGCGTTTGAGCTGTTCGCAAGGTGAT
>JBEIJQ010000057.1:0-18569 GCA_040380145.1 Lewinellaceae bacterium
CCCACCGGAGGAACGCCCGGCTACCAGTTCAACTGGTCGAACGGAGCCACTTCCGAGGATATTGCCGGTCTGACGCTCGGGGTGTACCAGATCACCGTTACGGATGCGAACGCCTGTACCTTCTCCACCTCGGCCATCGTGCCCGAGCCGACCGACCTGACGCTTTCCATCACCGTCCAAAATGCCATTTGCTACACTTCCGCCACCGGTTCGATCGATCTGGTGCCGGTGGGCGGCACTCCCGCATACACTTTCTCGTGGAGCAACGGAGCGGTTACCGAGGATATCACGGTCTTGACGGCCGGCCCGTATGCCGTGACCGTGACCGATGCCAACGGATGCACCGAAACCATTTCGGGCACGGTGGCCGAGCCGCCGCCGTTCTTGATCGCGCAGACGGGCATGACCCCGACCGATTGCTGGTATTCCTGTGACGGCAACGCCAGTGTGCTGGCCACTGGTGGTACTCCTTTCCCGTTCGGTTACGAGTATGTCTGGAACGACGGCCAGACCTCGCCCTCGGCCCTGAATCTTTGCGCCGGTCCGTATTCGGTGACGGCCAGCGACGAAAACGGTTGCACCGCCACTTTCAGCGTCACTGTTACCTCTCCCACGGCCATATCGCCCTCGGTCACCACTACGCCGCTTTCCTGTTTCAACGGCAGTGACGGTACCGCGACCGCCTCCGCATCTGGTGGAACACCGGGATACAATTATCTGTGGAACACCGGCAATGTCGGACCTTTCCAAGTCAATCTGCCCCGCGGAAATGTGTTCGTCACGGTCTCCGATGCCAACGGCTGCACGATTTCCACTTCTTCTTTCGTCAGTTCGCCCAACCCGCTCAGCGGCAACCCATCTTCTATCGATGCGGCCTGCGCCGATCTGGCCAATGGTGCGATCGCGTTGAACCCGACCGGTGGAACGGCTCCTTACTTTTATCAGTGGAGCGACGGACAAACGAATGCCGTGGCGATCGGAATCGGAGCCGGTTCTCCGATGAACGTAACCTTGACGGACGGCAACGGCTGCGACACGACTTTCTTTGCGCTCGAAGTCGGCGAACCGCTCCCCTTGCAAATGATCGCATCGGTGCTCAACGATCCTTTCTGTACTGGTGCCGCCTCTGGCTCCGCGACGGCCACCGTTTTCGGCGGAACCCCGGTTTATACCTTCGAATGGGATCTCAACACGGCCGGTCAAACGGTCAATACGCTCACTGCGGGATTGCACACCGTCACCGTGACCGATGCCAACGGCTGTACGACTGTCGATACGGTTGCTCTGATCGATCCACTGCCGGTCGTCGGTGAATTCACGGCCATTGGGGTTGTTTGTTTCGGTCAAGAAAACGGGGCCATCTATGTGGACACGATTTCCGGAGGAACGTCTCCCTACGAAGTTTCCATCAACGGCACCGATTATTTCCCGAACATCAATACGGGATACCGCTTCGATGGACTCGTGGCAGGTCCTTACGAAGCGTATGTCACCGACCTCTACGGATGCGCCGATACGGTCCAACTCGAGATCGTACAGCCCGCCGAAGTACAGATGTTCGTAGGATTGGACACGACCATACAGCTCGGCGACAGCGTGTTGATCATGGCCACCATCGCCAGTGCGCCCGAAGGCTATACCTTGGCCTGGACCCCCGCCACGGCCCTTTCCTGCGATTCCTGCCTGCAGACTTGGGCGATGCCCTTTGTGACGACCCAGTACACACTGACCTGGTCAGATTCCAACGGCTGTACGGGCTTCGACCGCATAACGGTCGAAGTGACGCCCGAACGCCGGGTCTTCATCCCGAACGCCTTTTCGCCCAACGACGACGGCCTCAACGATGTATTCATGGTGTACGGCGGAACGGGTGTTTACCGCATCAACGATTTCCAGATCTTCGATCGCTGGGGCGAACTGTTGTTCTCTCGCACGGATTTTTTCCCGAATGATCCGCTCAACGGTTGGGACGGGATGTTCAAGGGCAAAATGATGAACCCCGGCGCATATGTTTACTTCGTGGAAGTTGAATTCGTGGACGGCAGGGTCCTGATGTACAAAGGCGATATCAACTTGATCCGGTAAAATTCCCGGGAGATTCGTTTTGAAGACTTTCTTCTTGCAACGAAGCCCTGTTTTGAACCGATCCGCGTGCGAAGTGTTTTTTTGTGGACATTCCTTTTTTTCGAAAAAAAGGAACTTTATTTCACATTTTTTTCTTGAATGCACATGTCTGTAAAAATCGGCGACAAAGCCCCCCAATTCACTCTGTTCGACCACCAGCGCAAAGAAGTTTCCCTTTCTGATTTTCAGGGAAAAAATGTGGTGCTGTTGTTCTTTCCCGCTGCGTTCACCGGCGTTTGCACGACCGAGCTCTGCTCTACCCGCGACGACATTGCGACCTACAACGGGCTCAACGCCCAAGTATTGGGAATTTCGGTGGATTCTCCTTTTGCCCTCGGCAAATACCACGAAGAGCAAAACCTCAATTTCCCGTTGCTCTCCGACTTCAATGCAGCGGCCTGTACCGCCTATGGCGCGAAATACGATAACTTTGTGTTCGGCATGCAGAACGTCGCTCGTCGCAGTGCGTTTGTGATAGACGGCAACGGCGCGATACGCTATGCCGAGGTTTTGGAAAGTGCGGGAGATCTGCCCAATTTTGCTGCCGTCAAAGAAACTTTGGAAAATTTGAAATAAAAACAGCTCGAACTATGCCGCAATTGTTCCCCTTTGAAGAAACAGACATCGCCGTTGAAGAAGACGTTTCCTCCGAATCTTTGGAAACATACAGACTGGTGGTGTACAACGACGATGTCAACACCTTCGCGTGGGTCATCGAGTGTTTTATCAAAGTGCTCAAGCACTCGCATGAGCAAGCGGAGCAATTGTCGTACATGATCCACTTCAACGGCAGGGCCATCGTCAAGGAAGGTTCCGAAGAATCCCTCCGCCCCAAAAAAGAAGCGCTTTTGGAACGAGGTCTCTCGGCCGTTATCGAATAAGGCCGTGGAAGAAGAGTTTCTGGACCTCTTTTTTTTGGACGATTCCGATGGGATTCGTTTTCCCGATCCTTCTCTGGCAGATGCCGACGGACTCACGGCCATCGGTGGGGACTTGTCTATACCTAGGTTGCTCGAAGCCTATCGCATCGGGCTTTTCCCGTGGTACAATCCCCAGGATTCACCCATCTGGTGGTGTCCAGATCCCCGCTATGTGATTTTCCCGGAGGAGATCAGCATCTCGAAAACCATGCGACAGACCTTGCGGAGGGAGGTGTTCCGCGTTACTTTCGACCAGTGTTTCGAAAGGGTCATGAGGGCCTGTGGCAAAACCCCGCGCAGCGGACAGTCGGGCACTTGGGTCTCCCGTGACTTTTTGGAGGCCTACACCGAGCTCCATCGCTTGGGCTACGCCCATTCGGTGGAAGTGTGGCACGGCGACGAATTGGCCGGCGGACTGTACGGGGTTTGCCTCGGAAAATGTTTCTTCGGGGAATCCATGTTCACGTGGGTGGACAATGCTTCCAAAACGGCGCTGATCACGCTCGCGCGCCATTTGCAGGAGCGCGGTTTTTGGCTGATCGATTGTCAAATGCGCACCGAACATTTGGTGAGCATGGGCGCCCGGGGTATTCCCCGCGCTGATTTTTTGGACTACATGCGCCGCAACGAAGCCGAAAAAACGCCACTCGGCAGTTGGGCGCATTGGATATTATAATATCTTTGCCCTGTACAAACTTCTTTTGTTCCAAACCAAAAATTCATCCGTATGAAGAAATTATCCATTTTGTTTGCCGCTTTGGCACTCTCTGCCACGGCTTTTGCCCAAAAAGGCCTCGAGTTGGGCATCAACATCGCTCCCCAAAACACGTGGATCTTCAACCAACAGGATTTTGATGCGGGCGATGAACTCAATTTCCGCGCTACGATTGGATACAACGTTGGAGCCAATGTGGGCTACAATTTCACCAATTCGATCGGGCTGCGCTCCGGGATCGGTTTCTCGGCCCAGGGACAGAATTACATCAACGATAATTTTGATATTCCTTCCGCTATTAAACTGAATTACCTGAAAGTTCCTGTTCTCGTCAAGTTCAACTCCGATCCCCAATCTGCCACGGCGTTCTTGGCCACAATGGGTGTGGATATGGGCTTTTTGATGGGCGGAAAAGCCACGGTCGACGGTGTTGAAGTCCCTGGGCTCGATGTGAAGGACTATTACAACAGTTTCGATCTCGCTGCTGTGATCGGACTTGGCCTGCAAGCTCGCTTGACCGACCAGCTCAACCTCAACTTCATGCTGCGCGTTTCGTATTCACTTCTCGACATCGAAAACGAAGATTTCAAAGACGTTGGGCGCGAATCTGCCAATCACATGATCGGCGGTCTGCAGATCGGTGCCAACTACATTCTCTTCGGAGAAGAATAAAAAAAATTCCTCTTTTTTTGGCCATCCCCTATCGGGGATGGCTTTTTTTTTCTCTTTTTTTATCTTGCGAAAAAAAACAAGTGGAGATCCGGGGAAAGTTGTTTTTGCTTTGGGCGATACCTTGCTGGGTGTTGAGCGCCTTCGGGGCTTTTTGCTGCTACGTTTTTGTTTTTGGGATTTTCCCTTCGGAAAAAGCGTACGGAATGGCCTACCGCATCACGAACGGTTGGGGCAGGGCCGTGCTCGCTTTCTTGTTTTGCCGGACAAAGGTGGTCGGCCGCGAAAAGCTGGATCCTCGGCTAAACTATGTGCTGGTCAGCAACCACCGGGCCTTGGTGGACATACCTTTGTGCCAGGTGGCATCGCCCGTACCTTTTTCTTTTTTGGCCAAAGCGGAAACCCTTTCTTATCCCGTGGTCGGTTTCTTGGTGCGCAACATGCACCTGCCCGTGGACCGTCGCAGCCCGGAAAGCCGCGCCCAAGGATTCGAGCGCATGGTCGAGCATGTGCGCCGCGGGCGTTCGGTGCACATTTATGTGGAGGGCACGCGCAACCGCACCGACGAGCCGCTTTTGCCTTTTTACGACGGCGCTTTTCGATTGGCCGTCGCCACGGGCACGCCGATCGCCGTTTTGGCCATTGTGGGCTCGGAAAAATTAAGTCCTCCCCAAGGGAGTTTCCGGATTTTCCCTTTTGGGCGGGTAAAATGCGTCTGGACCGAAACGATCGAAACCGATGGGCTCACGGAATCGGATGTTCCGCAACTCAAACAACGGGTCAGGGAGCTGATCTTGCGCGAGTTGGAAGAGGGAATCCTCTGAACCGGCTTTCACGATGCGGCCGCATCTGCCTTTCCGATACGGATGGCTCGGAGAATGTCGTGGTTCCAATCGAAAGCGGCCTGCCCGTTTTTGTCCACGAACAGTTTGAGCAGGTTCAGGATGTTGTTGCCCAACAGGGTGCTTGCATCGGCGGGCTGTCGCGCCGCCAGGTGTGAATTGCCCAAGATGGTCACGCCGTTCACCGAAACGGTCTGTCCGTCTTGTGTCAGTTCGCAGTTGCCCCCGGTGGAGGCGGCCAAGTCCACCACGACCGAGCCGGGGCGCATTTGCCCGACCGTTTCGGCGGTGAGCAGGATGGGGGCTTTTCGGCCCCGTACTTGGGCGGTGCAGATCACGACATCGGACTTTGAAGCACGGGCCTGTACTTCCGCGCGCTGGCGGGCGAGAAATTCCTCGGATTGTTGGACGGCGTAGCCGCCGGCTCCGCGGTCGTCCACGGCGCCCTCCACTTCGACGAATTTCGCGCCCAGGCTGAGCACTTCTTCTTTGGCGGCCGCACGGGTGTCGAACGCCTCCACGGTGGCCCCGAGGCGGCGTGCGGTGGCGATGGCCTGCAATCCCGCCACGCCCGCGCCCAGCACCAGCACTTTGGCTGGGGGAATGCTGCCCGCAGCGGTGATCAGCATCGGAAAGTAGCGGGGCAGTAGCGCGGCACCGGCCAGTACCGCTTGGTAACCTGCGATGGAGGCCATGGACGACAGCACGTCCATGGATTGCGCGATGGTGGTGCGCGGCATCATATCGAGGCTGAGCACATGGACCAGCGGAAATCTGCCCACGCGCGCCTCGATGTCGGGATCGTTGTAGGGTTGGTACAGTCCGAGCACCACGCCGTCGGGTTTGATCCGCGTCAAATCGGCATCGGACAAGGGATGGATGGCGGCCACCAAGTCGCAATCGGAGAGAAGGTCGGTACGGCCGGCTTTGGTGGCCCCAGCGGACAAGTATTCCGAATCGGGAAACGACGAGCGCAGGCCAGCTCCCGGTTCGAAAAACACGGTGCAGCGCATTTGGACAAGCTTTTCGACGGTTTTGGGCGCGAATGCGATCCGAGTTTCTCCGGGATGGGTCTCTTGGAGGATTCCTATTTTCATGGCCGGACTGCGATAAAACAAGGTGGCGAAATCTCTCTCTACGGGGATACTTGGGGCTTCTTGCCGTGAAGGCTCTTCTTTTGCTTTTTAACCTCTGTTTTTCAACAGATCGCGGATTTCCGCGAGCAGGTTCTCCTCGTTGGAGGGGGCGGGCGGCGCGGCGGGGGCTTCGGCGGCTTGTTTTTTGGTGGCTGCGGAGGCTTTCATCAGCAAAAACACGATGGAGGCGATGATCAGGAAGTTGATGATCGCTTGGATCAATTTGCCGTATCCGATCACGACGTCGCTGTTTGCTGCCGAGGTGTCGTCGAACAGCACGATCGCCAATTCGGAAAAGTTGACGCGCCCCAGCACGAAACCGATGGGGGGCATCAAAATGTCGTTGACCATAGAAGCGATCACTGGGCCGAAAGCGCCGCCCATGACGACGGCGAGCGCCAAGTCGAGGATGTTTCCTTGCGAAAGGAAGGTTTTGAATTCTTTGAACATGAGAGGATTTTTTTTAGGGTTTTTCGATGGGTTCAGCGGCGAGATTGACGAACACTTCCGCTTTTTCGACCATGTTTTTGGAGCCGATGTAGATGGGGGTTCGTTGGTGCAGTTCGGTGGGTTGGATCTCGAGGATGCGGCGGCGGCCGTCGGTCGCTTTGCCGCCCGCCTGCTCGACGAGGAACGCCAACGGATTGCATTCGTACAGGAGGCGCAATTTGCCGTTGGGCGAACTGCCGGTGGGCGGATAAAAGAACAGGCCTCCTTTGAGCAGGTTTCTGTGCACGTCGGCCACCATTGTGCCGATGTAGCGGAGCGACATGTTTTTGTCCACGCAGTAGTCTATCAAGGCCCGGACCTCGCGCGGGTATTTGTTGTAGGAGCCTTGGTTGGTGGAATAAACGTTGCCGTCCTCAGGGATGCGCAGGTTGGGGTGGGAGAGGCAGAATTCGCCGATGGACGGGTCGAGGGTAAAGCCGTTCACGCCATGGCCCGTGGTGTACACCAACATCGTGGAGGAGCCGTACACGACATAGCCGGCGGCCACCATTTCGGTGCCTTTTTGCAGGAAATCCTCGGCTGTGACAGGACCTTTGGGCGGCGAAACGCGGCGGTAGATCCCGAAAATGGTGCCGATGGTCACGCTGACATCTATGTTGGACGAACCGTCCAGCGGATCGAATATGACCACGTACTTGGGATCGTGGTCGCCCAGGGATTTGATGGTCACGAAATCCTTGTTTTCTTCCGAAGCGATGCCGCAGCATTCTCCGCTGTTCTGCAAACAGGAGATCAGCATGTCGTCTGCCAGTTTGTCGAGTTTTTGCTGGCGTTCGCCGGAGGAGTTGTCGGTGCCGATCGAGCCGGCCAGGTCCACGAGACCGGCCTTGTTGACTTCCCGGCTCACGATCTTGGCCGCAAGGCCGATATCGCGCAGCAATTTGGAGAGATCGCCGGAGGCGTAGGCGAAATCTTTTTGGCGTTGGATGATGAATTCGTCGAGAGTGGTCACGCGTCTCATTCGGTATTCGGGGTTGATTTGAGCAAAGATAGTTTTTTTTGCGTCAGCGGAGTTTTTGCGCAAAAAGCCATTCGAACAGCGCCTCGTCGGCATAGGCGTGGTCCCAAGCGTTGTGGCCCACTTGGGGGTATTCGGTGTAACGGGGCTTTCCTCCGGCTTTTCGGATGGCCTCGACCATGTGCTGCGACCGGATGGGGAGGACGATCTTGTCGTCGGCCCCGTGAAATGTCCAGATCGGCATGTTGGCTAAGCGGTGCGCTTGGGCTTCGTCGCCGCCGCCGCACACCGGCACGGCAGCCGCGAAGCGTCCGGGTTGCCGCGATACGAGGTCCCAAGTGCCGTAACCGCCCATGGAAAGCCCCGTGACATAGAGCCGCGACGAATCCACCGAGAGCGTTCTTTGTACTTCGGCCAACAGTTCCAGGGCAGTCGTCAGGGGCTTCGAAGGGGTCGCGGGCATATCGTGGGCGGGCAGTTTCCAATCCACCTCTACCCAGCGCCGTTCTTTGGGGCATTGGGGCACCAGCACGAAGCAGGGGTGCTTATCTTGCAAGGCACGGCGGGCAAAGGCCAAGGGGCCGTGTTTGAGGGGGAGGGCGTTGCAGGTGCCCCGTTCGCCGGCGCCGTGCAGAAACAGCACCAGCGGATAGGATTTGCCCGGATCATAGTCCAAGGGCATGCAGAGACGATAGGGCAGAGTGTCCCCGTTGGCGGCCACGAACTGTTTTTTTTCGAAAAAAAGAGTGTCGCCGGGCGAGGAAGGTTCCAGGGCTTCGGCGGATGGTTTTTCCGGGCCTTTGCCGTTGGCCGAACAAGCCAAAACGGCCCCCAAAAACAGCAAAAATAGGAAGAGGCGCATGGCCGTGTTGGTCCAGGGTTATTTTTGGCGATCTTTACCGCAATCTTCCACCACCAATCCGATGGCGGAAATGCCGGCAAGGGAGTCTTTGCGCATGAACTGCTCCACTTCCAAGGCGTAACTGCCCGGGACGGTGAAATAAAACGAGTCGATCAGCGGCACGGTCAGGGTCTTGGTCGAGCCCCAACCGCTGCCCAGCCATTCGCCGGAGGCGTTGGACAGGGGGATATTCTTGGTGTAGGCCGTTTTTTCCCCGTTGGGGAAAAAAGTGTGCAGCCGGATGTACACGTTTTCCCATTCGTATCGATCGGAATGGGAAATGCAGAGGCGCATGTTGTAGAGTCGGTTGCTGTCGGGCACTTCGAAGTCGAAGCGGGGTTTGAAGGCGTAGGTCCAAGTGCCATTGGACACCTGTTGTCGGTCGTCGATCAAGGTTTTGGGTCCGCAGCCGCTCAGCATCGGGCCGAGGGCCCAAAGCAGCGAAAGCGCCGTGAGGATTTTGCGCATGGGAAGTTGGATCGTTGGTGACAGGTGGTCCGTATCGTGCAAAAATACTTTTTGCCGGGCTAATTTGTGCGTTCAGACATCATAATTCAGGACCGGGGCCAGCCAGCGTTCTGCCTCGGGCAGGTGCCAGCCTTTCCTTTCCGCGTAATCGGCCACTTGGTCTTGGCCGATGTTGCCTAGCCCGAAGTATTTGGCTTCCGGATGGGCGAAATACCAGCCGGAAACGGAGGCCGCCGGATACATCGCGAAACTTTCGGTGAGCCGGATGCCGATCTGTTCGGCGCGAAGGATCCTGAACAGGGCCGCTTTTTCTGTGTGTTCGGGGCAGGCCGGATAGCCGGGGGCCGGTCGGATGCCACTATAGTCCTCATCGATGAGCCGATCGTTGTCGAGCCGTTCCTCGGGCGCATATCCCCACCATTCGGTGCGTGCGCGTTGGTGGAGGCGTTCGGCGAAGGCTTCGGCGAGGCGATCGGCCAGGGCCTTGAGCATGATGGCCGAATAATCGTCGTGGGCGGCTTCGAAGCGCTGCACATGTTCTTCGATGCCGGTGCCGGCGGTCACGGCAAAAGCGCCGAGGTAATCTGCGGGCCCCGAACTTTTGGGGGCAAGGAAGTCGGAAAGGCATAGATTGGCCTGTCCGGGCGCTTTTTTCACTTGTTGGCGCAGGTGGTGCAAGCGGGCAAGGGTTTCTTGCCGCGTGTCGTCGCGATAAATCTCGATATCGTCGGCGTCCACGCGGTTGGCGGGGAAGAAACCCACGGCGGCGCTGGCGGAGAGCCATTTTTCGGAAACGATCTTGGAGAGCATTTCTTGTGCGTCCGCGAAGAGTTTGCGGGCCTCGGTGCCCACGATCTCGTCGTCGAGGATGGCCGGGAATTTGCCGGCGAGTTGCCAACTGGAGAAAAAGGGCGTCCAATCGATGTAGGGCACCAATTCGTCCAGCGGGTAGTCGCGGAAATGCCGGATCCCATCGCCCGATTCTTCGAGCAGTACCGGCCTGACGGGTCGGAAAGCCGACCAGTCGATTTGCAGGGCGTTTTCCCGAGCTTGTTTGAGGGTGAGGTATTCCTTGGCCGAACGGCGGTTGCCGCGCTGATCGCGGATCCGTCCGTATTCTTCGCGCAGGGAGCGGCCGTACGCCTGCCTGTCTTCGCCGAGCAGCGCGCTGGCCACGGCCACGGAACGGGAGGCGTCGAGCACGTGCACCACTGGTGCGCGGTCGTATTGCGGTTCGATCTTGACGGCGGTGTGGGTCTTGGAAGTCGTGGCGCCTCCGATCATCAGCGGGACATTGAAACCTTCCCGCTGCATTTCTTTGGCCACCTGAACCATCTCGTCGAGCGAGGGCGTGATCAGCCCGCTCAGTCCGATGATGTCGGCCCCTTGTTTGCGGGCCTCTTTGAGAATGCGGTCGGCGGGCACCATCACGCCGAGGTCCACGATGTCGAAATTGTTGCAGGCCAGCACCACGCCCACGATATTCTTGCCGATGTCGTGCACATCGCCCTTGACGGTGGCCAGCAGGATCTTGCCCTTGCTGCCGGATGAGGCGCCGCTTTTTTCGGCTTCTATGAAGGGCGTCAGGTAGGCCACCGCTTTTTTCATCACGCGGGCGCTTTTGACCACTTGGGGCAAAAACATTTTGCCCGAGCCGAACAGGTCGCCCACTAGGTTCATGCCGTCCATCAAAGGGCCTTCGATCACGTGCAGGGGCCGCGGAAATTGCTGCCGGGCCTCTTCCGTATCGGTTTCGATGTACTCGTCGATGCCTTTCACCAGTGCGTGGGCCAATCGTTGGGCCACGGGGGCCTCTCGCCAGGCGAGGTCTTTTTCGGTTTCTTTTTTCGCGCCTGTCTTGATGGTCTCGGCGTATTCCACCAAGCGTTCGGTGGTGTCTTTGCGGCGCACGAAGAATACATCCTCGATCCGTTCGAGCAGTTCGGGCGCTATTTCGTCGTACACGGGTATAGCCCCGGCGTTCACGATGCCCATGTCCATTCCCGCGCGCACGGCGTGGTACAGAAAGACCGCGTGCATGGCTTCGCGCACGGCTTCGTTGCCCCGGAACGAAAAGGATACATTGCTCACGCCCCCGCTCACGCTGGCTTGCGGCAGATGCTGTTTGATCCAAGCGGTGGCCTCGATGAAGTCCAGGGCGTATCGATCGTGTTCTTCTATGCCGGTGGCGACGGCGAACACGTTGGGGTCGAAAATGATGTCGCCGGGTTCGATGCCGGCCCGTTGGGTGAGCAATCGGTAGGCGCGCTCACAGATGGAGGTCTTGCGGGCGAAAGAATCCGCTTGCCCCTGTTCGTCGAAAGCCATCACGACCATGGCCGCGCCGTACCTTCTGCACAGTTTGGCTTGGCGCATAAATTCGGCCTCACCTTCTTTGAGGGAAATGGAATTGACGATGCCCTTGCCCTGCAGGCATTTCAGTCCGGCTTCGATCACTTCCCACTTCGAGGAATCCACCATAATGGGCACGCGCGCGATGTCGGGCTCGGCGGCCAACAGGTTGAGAAAGCGCACCATCGCGGCCTTGGAATCCAACAGGCCCTCGTCGAGGTTCACATCGAGGATCTGGGCGCCGTCCTCGACTTGTTGGCGGGCCACCGCCAACGCCTCTTCATAGCGCTCTTCGCGGATCAGACGGGCGAATTTGCGCGAGCCGGTCACATTCGTGCGCTCGCCTATGTTGACGAAATTGGTCTGGGGAGTGATGCGCAGCGGTTCTAATCCGGATAGTTGCAGCATAGGGAGAAAATGGCCGATCGGGGCATTTGAAAAAGAGAAATGGCTCAGTCCGAGCGGTGCGGCGACCGACGGCACCTGATTGTCGCTTCCGACAAAGCGCAAGAGTTGGACCTGCGCTTTGTTGTTGTGTCGTTTTGAGCGCTTGTTCGTGCCGTGCGGCGTAAATATAGAACTCGCTCTGTCACTTTTCCAAAATCACCTCCACCCGCCGCGGGTAATGGGAAAGGGTGGACTTCACCCGTACGCCCCGCACTTTTTCTTCCCGGATGGCCTGCCGCAAAAGGGTCAGTTCTCCTTTTCCGGGCACGAGCCCTTTGAATTGGTCGCCGGGAAAAGTGACCGACGAGTTTTGGGTCGGGCCGTCGAGAATGACCTGGCGCACGCCCCTCGCGGCATCGGCGATCATGACGTGCAGGGCCTCCTCTTTGCTCAGGGGCGGCCCGTCCCACACGAGGCGCAGGGGCTTGCTCATCGACACGTTGGGCGAGATCCGCAGGGAATCAAGTCGGGGCACCGGGCCTTCGAAAATATATTGGCTTTTGTCGGGCGCCAAGAAGGTGAACGCATATTTCTCGGGGCATGCCTTGGCCTTGCCTTCGTAGCGATAGTGGGGCGGTTTTCCGGGTATTTCGACCAGCGGGGCGGGGTTTTCGTTGAAAAACAGGCCATTGGGCAACAAAACGGGCGTGGTGTCGCGCCAAAGCGCGGCGCGGGCCGACAGCGAATTGGCATCGGCGTCGTATCGGACTTCCAAGACGGCCAACCCCATGTATTCGTTTTCCGCCTCGGGCCCGTTGTTTTTGTCGGAGGCGTTTTCCGGGGCTCCGCAGGCGGCCAAGAGCAACAGAAGTGCGGTCAACGGGAGGAACGGATTTTTTTTCGACATGTCGGGTATCAGATTTTTTTTCGGAAAAAAAGGACGGCCCGCAAAAACGGGGGCTTAGTGCGCAATGGCCCGCAAAGATAGGCAAAGCCCCAACGGCGTGGGGGCAAAAGGGTCTTTCCTGTGGAATTATGCGTAATTTTGCCGCCGATGACGCTGTACGACAACACGCTTTTGGCACTCGGCGCGATCCGGCAGAACCTGCTCCGGACGGTGCTGACCTTTTCGATCATCGCCTTCGGGATCATGGCTCTGGTGGGCATCCTGACGGCCATCGACAGCTTGAAGTCCTCTTTGTCCAACCAGTTTGCGACCATCGGGGCCAATACTTTCAACATCGTTCCCAAGGGTACGGGCGTACGGGCGGGCGGTCCCAGACGCCGGCGCGCCTCGGGGCCCGACATCTCCTATCGGCAGGCCATGGAGTTCAAAGAGCGGTACCCGTTTCCGGCGGCCGTTTCGGTGTCGCTGCTGTCGAGCACCGATGCCCAGATCAAGTTCGGCACCGAAGAAACCAACCCCAATGTGGTCGTGTACGGGGCCGACGAGAACTATCTCGCCACGGCCGGTTTCGAGATAGGACAAGGCCGCTATTTTTCTGCCACGGAATGCGCCAACGGCCGCTTGATCTGCGTCTTGGGCCGCGAGGTGGCGGAAAAATTGTTCGGAAATGCCGACCGGGCGCTGGGCAAGACCGTTTCGGTCCAGAATCTGCCCATGCAGGTGGTGGCGGTGCTCAAATCCAAAGGTTCCAGTTTTTCATTTGCAGGCGACCGCCTCGTGATCGTACCGATGATGACCGCCAAGATGCAGTTCGGCAACCAGACGGGCAACTACAATCTGTCGGTGGCGGTACAGCAGTCTGCCGACTTGGATTTCGCGATCTCCGAGGCATTGGGATTGTTCCGCAATGTGCGCAAACTGGCATTGTCGGACGAAGACGACTTTGAGGTGCAAAAGAGCGACAGTCTGGTGGACATCCTCGTGGAAAACACGGTCACGATCCGCTTTGCCGCTATTTTTATCGGTTTGATCACCTTGTTGGGGGCCGCCATCGGGCTCATGAACATCATGCTGGTCTCGGTCACGGAACGCACGCGGGAAATCGGTATCTGCAAATCCATCGGAGCCACCAGCACCGATATCTTGGTCCAATTTCTGACCGAGGCAGTGGTCATCTGCCAGATCGGTGGGCTGTTGGGCATCTTGCTGGGCATTTTGGCGGGCAATCTGGTGAGCTTGCTGCTCGGATCTGCCTTCGTGGTGCCCTGGGCCTGGATCGCCATGGGACTGGCCCTATGTTTTGTCACCGGTCTCGTTTCGGGAATTTACCCCGCCGCCATGGCCGCTCGGCTCGACCCCATCGAGTCCTTGCGCCACGAATAAAAGTCGATATGGATATCTCCAGCGGCCGTCTTTATGTCCAGGAAGTGCCCGGAAAGGGCAGGGGAGTGTTTTCTTTTGAAGCGATACTGCCCGGCGAGATCGTGGAGGTCTGTCCGGTTGTTCCGCTGGGTGAAAAGGATGTGGAGGCGTTGGCTCCCACGGCTCTGTACGATTATTATTTTTTGTGGGGAAAAAAAGAAAAACAAGCGGCGATAGCGCTCGGGTTCGGCTCTTTGTACAACCACGATTATGCGCCGAACGCGGCCTACGAAATGTACTTCGAAGAAAAGATCATCGTCGTTTATGCGCTGCGGGAAATCGCTTCCCACGAAGAGATCACTTTCAATTACAACGGGTCGCCCGATGATCTGCAGCCGGTCTGGTTCGAGACCGATGGTCTCGGACGATAGTTCGTCAGCCCCGCGAAACAAAATAATAAGGTCTTTGCACTGCCCCGAATCCCCGGTAAAAACGGGCTAGGTTGGGCAGAGAAGATCCCTCGAAATCCAAGATATCTCCGCTGGCCGAGCGCTCGCGGACCAAGTGGTCCACCAGGGCGTGCATGGCACCGTTCTGCTGTCCGCCGGGCAAGGTGAGATTGAGCAGGTTCGTCCATCTTTTTTTCCAATGGGCCCAAAAAATCGCCGCTTGAGCAACTCCTTCCGGTGAGAGGGCCGTTGTGAACTGTCCGCTTCCCCGTTCGAGCAGGGCGTAGGCCAATTTTTCTGCCATCGGGTACAGGGAGTCCGGTATGCGGTTGCCCTTGTTTTGTTGGTAAGAGCGGATGTTTCGGACGAATTCCCCTATATTCTTGCCCTCTGCGAACGCGAGGCCGGACCGCTCGGCTTTGCGGATGTTTCTGCGGTGGTTTTCGGAATAGCCCGCCGCTGTTTGCGCATGGTCCGCTGTCAACGGCAGAACGAAATTGGGTGCGGGAAGCACTTTCCAAGGAGGGCCGATGTCCGCTGCCGCGGTTTGCTCGTGCAAGGGCAACTTGAACCGCCAGAACCATTTTTCGCGGGCCGTTTCCAGGAAGCGGAAAGTATCGGCGGGGTGGGGGATCCGGGCAAAGGATCCCAGTTGTTGGCACAGAAAAGGCGCGTACACCTGAGGGATGCCGAGAAGTTTTCGGTTGATCGGCAGGGGGAAGACCGCTTCGTAGTCGCCCTGGACGAGTCCGGTCCATTGGGGCGCCACGATGTCGAGGTACCAGCTCAGGGCATATATCAGGCCTTGGGGCGAGGCATCCACGCATTCGTCCCAGCGGGCATCGTCTATCTGCCCGCGCGACAGAAAGCGGATGTGCGGGCGCACCTTACAGGCCGAGGGCTTTTCGGATATAGTTTTCGAGCTCGCCGGGATTGATCTTGTTGGCGATGACCCGCCCCTCTCGGTCGATGAGCAGCGCGTGGGGGATGGCGCTCACGCCGTACACCCGTGCCCATTTGCTCTGCCAGCCGCCGAGATCGCTCACATGGTGCCAAGTAAGGTTGTCGTCCTGAATGGCTTTGACCCATTTTTCTTTGTTTTGGTCTAAACTCACGCCGATCACATCGAAGCCTTTGTCTTTGTATTTGTGGTACAGTTCCACCACATGCGGATTGGCCCGGCGACAGGGCCCGCACCAACTGGCCCAAAAATCCACCAGCACGACTTTTCCGCGCATGGATTTCAGGCTGTAGGTATTCCCGTCGGGCGTGGCGTCTTCGATATTGGGCGCTTCTTCGCCGATGACGATGGGCATTTTGGAGAGCTGGTCTTCCAAAAAGGCGGTGATCTCGTCGTTGGGACGGCGGTATTTGGCGAGGTACTGCTTGGAGTAGAAGGCCACATTGGCCTCGTTGCCGTTGAGATTGCCGACGATCACAGCAAAAAGGGCGGTCTGATGGTTGGGCGAGCCTTCGGCTGTTTTGGAAAGTACCTTGGCAAGGTAGGCCCGCTGCTGCTCGACGGTAAAATCTTGGCGGCCGAGGTTGAAGGCGTAATTTTTGACGGCTTCGAAAAAGGCGGGCGTCCTGTAATTGTCGGGATCCGAAAAATCCGTGTTGGCCAAAAAACTCTCCGCCAGGTATTGTCCCTCGGTCTGTTCGGGCGAAAGTTTGTTGCCGGCATAACTATAATAGGTGTTCATTCCCGCTTGTTTGGCCAAAAAGGGATTGACCTTTTTGAGGGAATCGAGGTGTCGGCGTTTGAATCCGTCGATGGCGATCATCTGGCGGTCCAGTTCGGCGATCTTGGCCGGGTCGCCGGAGGTGAAGCGGTACTGCTGGATCACGCCCACAAATTGGTTGAAGAGGTTCTGTTGGTGCGCCACTGCCCTTGCGTACTGGTCGTTGGCCAGAGAGCCGATGGTGACCATGGCGGCCGGTTCGTGGCAGGATCCGTTGAACTGGATTTCCTGCTCTTTGTTGAGCACGAACATTTTTGCTTTCGTGGGATCGAATCCGAGATAAAAATAGCCCGTGGTTCCGGCCGGCAGTTCAAAGGTGAAGAGGCTGTTGCCATTGGCCTGGGTCAGCGGGGCCTTGGCGATTTCTTTGGGCATGGCGATATGCCATTGGTACAGGCGGATGGAGTCGGCCGGGCAGTTGCCGTTGGCGTTGGTGAGCATGCCCTGCAGGACGACCGTTTTTTTGTTCGGTTTTTGGGCTTGGATGCCCAGCGGCGCCCACAAAGCCAAGAGCAACAGAATCAGGTGCGTCGGAAAATTCATTTTTCGGAAAATTGGATAAAAAAACAAGTGCCTGAAGAACGGCGGACAAAGATAATCCAAAAACGCTTTTTTGTTTTGTCAGCGTTTTTTTACCTTTGTCGCCAGTTTATGGCCCTTCACAACCGAATCAACCGCCGGGAACTCCGCGAACGGATTGCGCGCGATGGCGTGAAAAGGACGGTTTTGTCCTTTTACAAATATGTTGCCGTTTCCGATCCCGCAACCTTCCGCGACGAGCTGTACGCCCTTTGGCAGCCGCTCGGCGTCTTGGGCCGTACATATTTGGCCCAAGAGGGGATCAATGCCCAGATAGCGGTTCCGGAAGCCCATTTCGATTTGTTCCGCGAGCAGCTATATAGTATTCCGTTTTTGGAAGGAGTCCGTTTGAACGTAGCGATCGACGGCAACGGCCCTTCTTTTTACAAGTTGACCATCAAAGTGCGGCCCAAGATCGTGGCCGACGGTCTGGAAGATTCCTCGTTCGATCCGTCCAACAGCGGTGAGCGTTTGGATGCGGCCGGTTTCAACCGACTGGCCGATCGCTCCGATACGGTGATCGTCGATATGCGGAACTTTTACGAAAGTGAAGTGGGCCATTTCCCCGGGGCATTGCTGCCCCATGCCGAAACTTTCCGCGAAGAGCTGCAGACCGTCGGAGAATTGCTGAAAGGAAAAGAGAACAGTGCGGTGGTAACCTATTGTACGGGAGGCATCCGTTGCGAAAAAGCCAGCGCCTGGCTGAAGCGCCAAGGATTTTCCCGGGTTTATCAGTTGGACGGCGGTATCATCGAATACACGAGGCAATGCCGGGAAAACGGATTGCCCAACAAGTTTCAAGGCGTGAACTTTGTGTTCGACGACCGTCTTTCCGAGCGGGTTTCCGATCATGTGCTGGCCCAATGCCATGTTTGCGGCTGTGCCTGCGACACCCATGTGAACTGCGCCCATCGGGCTTGCAACCTGTTGTTTATCCAATGCCCCGAATGTTCGGCCATGCTTTCTGGCTGCTGCTCGGAGGAGTGTCGCCTGTACTGCTCGGGCGAATCGGGAAACATGGTCTTTGAACGCGCCGAGCAAAAAAGCAAGCCCCGATTCCATCACCCCAATAATTTAGAATCCGTCTAAATAACTTTTGCTTTTGGTCAAATCTTTTTATTCTTCACCAGAGAATTTAATTTTGCCCCGTCCCGAAACAATCGGTTAAAACCTTTCCCGGATATGATTCGCAATAACCTTATCTACAAAATTTTATCATTTGGCTTCCTGATTTTCGCCCTTCCGTTCGCCACTTTGGCGGCCGATGGGGACTGGAAAGCGGGAAAAACCCTGTTCCAAGGCAACTGCGCCAGCTGCCACAAAGCCGACATGAAAGGCAAGGGCACGGGCCCGGCACTGGCCGGCGTGGAAGAGCGCTGGGACACCCGCGAAAATCTCCGCGCATGGATCAAGAACTCGCAACAAATGATCAATACGGTCAAGCATCCGCGTGCCGTGGCGCTGTGGAACGAGTGGAAGCCCACCGTCATGCAGCCCTTCGCCCTGTCGGACGAGCAGATCGACAACATCATCGCCTACATCAATTGC
>JBEIJQ010000058.1:0-18347 GCA_040380145.1 Lewinellaceae bacterium
AGTAAGAATTCCTTACTCGCCGCTCTTCGATTTTTGAGGGGCCCAATGGTGCTTTTTGAACTGTATTTCAGTTTTTGCAATAGGCAATTTCTAATGGCGGCCATTAGAAATTTAGGCTCTAATGACAATTTTGGGACAAAATTGTATCCCAAGTTGGGAGAAGGCTACAGGCTCAAAAGTCTTTTCAGGGAATTGTGGGACTTCAAAGATCACCGACAGCCGGAGGCTTTCCTTGACGACTGGTGCAAGCAAGCCCTCGATAGCAGGATAATCCCTTTTCAAAAACCGGTCGGTACTATTAGAGCTCAATGGATCGGTATCGTCAACGCAATCAAGTCTCAAATCAACAACGGCGTTTTGGAAGGCATCAACTCCAAAATACAACTGGCTAAAAACGGCCAGGGGGTACCGAAACGTCAACAATTTTATCGATAAGATTTATTTTCCTGTGCGGAAAACTGAATTTCGCCTACCCACTTAATTTCACATAGAACCGATTTTTTGATTAGAGGAGTCCGATGAGCGGGGCTCGCATAGTTCTTTTGCAACTTTTCGTTATCTTTGGGCAGCGTAAGTGCCCGGACGCTCGTTTTGAGGCCGGGCATTGCTTTTTTTCGACAAAAAAGCACCCCATTTGTCACGGCATCCTTCCATCGAATCCCCCAAAACGGACGATATGCTCGATATCGCGCTGAAAATCGGTCTGCGGTCCGACGCCCCTCACAGTGAGGAGACGGCCCTCATAGAGGGCTGTCTGAAGGAAGAAAGATGGGCGCAAAAAAAGCTGTACGAATCGTTTTACCCCATCATGATGGGCGTTTGCATGCGCTATGCCAACAATCGGGAAGACGCGCGCGACCTGCTCAACGAAGGATTCGTAAAGGTGTTCAAACACCTTGGCCGCTACCAAGTGGGCACTTCTTTGGAGGCTTGGATACGCCGCATCGTGATCAACACCTGCATCGATTTTTACAGAAAAGCCATCCGCCAGCGCACCGAGGACATGGAACTGGCCCGCAACGAAGCCTACGCCCAAGAGGATCCCATCAGCAAGTGTTCCGCCGACGACATCCTGAAAGCCGTCCAAGATTTGCCTACCTCTTATCGGACCGTGTTCAACCTGTACGCGATCGAAGGGTACTCACACAAAGAAATCGGTGATCTGCTGGGCATCACCGAAAGCACATCGCGTTCCAATCTGGTAAAAGCAAGGGGCAAGCTCCAGGATATGCTTGCAGCCCGCAAAATCAACCGTACATGAAAGAAAACCGACTCGACCAACTGGCCAAGGACGCCCTGAAAAATTACCGGGCGCCTTACGACCCCGATGCCTGGGGCGAGTTCGAGCGCCAGCTCGATCGGCGCGGGCCGTTGTTGCCCCGCCTGCGGGCCGTCAAGAGCGTGGAAGTGCTGCTGCTGGGCCTGGCCCTGCTGACGATGATCCATGTGGCTTCCCCCTCCATGGGCACATTCGGACCTTCGGCCGCTGCCGAGGAGCAAACGACTGCTCCGGGCAAGGAAACTGCGAACGGTCATGCAGCCCCTGCTGCGACGATCGGCGAAAATTCGACCGAGACCGACGCGGAAACTCCTTCCGTCCAAGCCTCGCCCACGACCGCCCGCTCCGCCGAAGGCCGTACCGCGACCGCAGTGGCCGGAGGCATCGTCCGCCGGACCGCCGAATCCCGGGTTCAGACCGCCCAGGCCGCCTCGCCCACCGCACCGCAGACAGCCGTAGAAGCCGGAACGCCCCCGCCCACGGAGAGCTTGCCGGTTGCCGAAACGTCCCCCCAAGAAGAAAATACGCCGGCCGTCGCTGCGCCGGTCTTGTCCGAACGCACCTTGGAAACCAATCCGATCGCGATGCAAGAGGAAGAAGATGGCGCGCAAGACATTGATCAACAAAATCATGGAGATGCGGATATTGATCCCGACGATGAGGTTGCGCCCTCCGCAATGCCCGTAGCGGCCGAGAACGCGCCCGTGCCCACCGAGGCAGGGCCCCTTGCCGCGGCCAAGGCCGAGGTCCAACCGCCGGGGCGCAAGCGGAATCCCGCGACCGGTTTCTTCGCCGGAGCCTCTTTTGCCCCCGAAATGAACTTTTTGGGCCCGAAAGCCCATTCCAGCATCGGCTTCAGCGCACAGGGCGAGGTCTCGTACGGCTTTTCCGATCAGCTCTTCGTAGAGGTCGGTCTGCGCTTTTCCCTGAAACGCTTCTACGAAAAAAGGACCGTCCCGGTCAACGGCGATCCTTCGGAGCCCGCCACCGCTTTCATGGACGAGACCCGCAGCAGCTCCTCTTACCATTTCGGACTTCCCCTGACGCTGCGCTATATGACCAAACAACGACGCGGAACCGCTTTTTACATAGCGGGCGGCTTGGGTGCCAACCTCGTGGGCTGGAACTTCGTGGGCGTGGAACGCACCGCGCAGGATCCGCAAAACAACGGTACGGTCGGATTGGCCTTCGACAACGCCGGATACGAAGGGCAGGAGGAGCCCGGTGCCTTTCAAGGCCCTCCGAGCGATGTCCGCAACTTCTTTGCGACCGCCCACATCGGCTTGGGCGTACAGTTCCGGGCCAGCAACAACGCCTCTGTTTTCTTGGAGCCCCGCTACCAACAGGCCCTCACGCCCATCGGGCGCGAGCCGGTCCGTTTCGGCACCTTCGGAATTTCCATCGGCGCCCGGGTGAGCCTCCGTTGAGGTGACTTTCGACGGTATATCGGAGGGATTTATCTCTTCAAAAACCCGTATTCGTACACCTTCGGTTCGATTTTTTGCGCGAGCGTTTCCAGTTTGTCCCGCAGATCGCCGATCAATTGGGTATAGGATTCGTCGGTGCTTTTGTTGTTCATTTTGCCGTCGTCGCTACGGCCCTGGAAGCACTCTCTTATATCGTACAGCGAGGCGTTCGGATTGTACGGACCTTTGCCGGCGGAGATCCATGCGGGAGAGTTGAACGGTTGCGCATGGTAGTGTTTCCAAACCGCACGGCCGGCATCCAAAACGGCCTGCGCTTCGGGCGAAAAGACGAGCGGGGTGGTGCGCACCGTTTTTTGATTGCCGAACAACTCAATGGGCTCGCTCACCGCGGAAAAATCGTAGTCTTTTCCCTGGATGTAGCGGCTCATGAAGTCGCTTTCGAATTTTTCCCTTGCGCCGACTTCATATTCGGTAAACGGAATCCAGTGGTTGGCGCCGTATTTTGATTGGATGTTGTTCCGGAACAAGGTAAAGGCCAAGCAATCGCTCTGAAATTCCCGGTCGCTTTCCCAACCGTCTTTCGGAAACAAAAACTGGTCCCGGTCGTTGAGCCAGGTGGCTTGAATGCAGTGGCGCACAGCGTAATAAATGGCAACGACCGCTAGGTTGCTCACACCGATCATCGTGTGCCGGCCTCCTTTTTTTCGCCGGGCGTTCACATGATCGATAAAGACCATTCGCTGGTTTTGAAAATCGTTTCCAACAGAGGCCAAGTGGCCGATGTAATCCTTGGACAAATGTTTGGAGTTCAATTCCAGCCAATCGCTTATGTACTTGGCCCCGTCGTAGCTCGAAACGTTCTTTTTATGGAGAAAAAGCCCGTTTTTATCAAAAACATCCGCCTGCCCATCAGAAAACAACTCTTTGATAATTAAATTCCAAATAAAAAATCCGATGGGGAATTGTCCCGCAACGTTGTCAAAAGTATTTGCCGGGACCAAAAACGATTTTTCGAGCCGTGCTCGGAAAAATTGGCGAAAATCGGCGTAGTTGGGCGCCATTAGAATTTTCAATTTAGAGAATTCCGCCAATATGCAGCCGGGTATTTCTTGGTAGATCCGGGTAAAAAACTGTGTGAACAGTTCACTGCTGGCTTTGCCCATCAATGCTTGGTATTTCTCGTGGACCTTGCTGACGTGGATGTTCCTTCTTCCCAGGCCCCTGACATTGTCGCCCTCCGCATACGGCGGATTGATGTACAGCACCAGTTTCTTGCGTTTTTCGGGGTGGTTGACAATTTCCCGCAGTTTTGGGGGAAGTCGGTCGAAGTCGTCGTTCAGGAAATCGAACTGGAAGACGTGGTCTTCCAGCAAGTTCGCACCGTTTTTGATCCGGTCGCGCATGACCTCCACGTCCTGTTGGTCCAAGGTAGAGGCCCAAACGTTGTATTTGTTGGTCAGTCCGTTCAGCAGATTGCCGGTCCCGGCGGCGCAGTCCCAGATCGTGTATTCGTCCTGCCAATTTTCTCCGAGGACCTCCGTCAGATATCGTTGGGAAAGTTCGACCCAGATCTGGGGCGTGAAAAAACTGCCCTTTCTTTCCCGTACGTCTTGCGGTACGAGCAAGTCCCGGCGCTCCACGATGTAGTCCCAGTAGGCTTCTTTGGGCGGGCGTTCGTATTTGTTCCAAAACCGTTGGTGGGCGGCCTGCCCGTCCGAAAACTCGGTCCTTTTGCTGCTGAACATCCCCGCCTCGTCCATTTTCCGGTCCAGCTCGTAGTGGTCGCGTTTGAGCAGCACGAACAATTTATCTTTCAGCGTTTGGTTTTCGTTGGACAGCAGGTCTGCGAGAAAAAAATCGCCGTCTATGATGCCTTTTTTCTTGGCGATGTCCCAGTGGACGTTGATAGTGGGCCTCACTTCCTTGAACCACTTGTTGTAGATGGCCACGAAGTTGTTTTTATCGATCCGGGTTTTGGTCAGACCGAACCTGCCGACGACGAAATTTTCTTTGATGAAACGGTTGAGCTCTTTGTCGTCTTTTTGGAAATAAAACAGCAGGGCCTTGGCGTCTATGTCCGATTTCACCAGCTCGTGGACGAGCTTGAATTCTTTGGATTCGTGGTTGGACGGGGCGACGTTCCAGTTGAAATCGTTGCGGTAGAATATCTCTTGTACGTCGTTGTACGGCACAAAGGCGATTTTTTTCCCGTCGAAAGCACCCAACATGGCCGGGGGCAAAAACTTGTCGAAAGTTCTGGCTTTTCCGATGGTCAAAACAAGTTGCACCAACGATTTGTAAATATCGGAAGAGCCGGTCTTGGCCTCGGCCCACAGCAGGGATTCCCGCTCCGCCGGTGCTTGTTCGCTCTGGTGCATGCACACGCAGAAGTCCACGTTGCCCATGATCACGGAGCAGTCGTAGAGCCAAAAATAGTCCTGTGCTATTTTGTTTTTCAGTTCTTCTTCGCGGATGTTCGAGTACTTCATGTCTTTGATTTGAGATGCGGTCGTTCGGAAAAGGTCCGCCGTCTGTAGGGCGTGTTCTTCGATGGGCACCGGGTGGGGAAGGCCGGTGGGGACGGGGCGTGTCTGAATTTGCAAAGATACGGAAACGACCCCAAAATGCGCATCTCGGAGCGTCGGTGTCGGTGGAGTTTCCTGGGGGGGCAATTTCGAACCTTCCCTTATCTTTGGGGCCATCACCAAAAGCGAACCGTATGCGTTTCCCGCTCCTGCTCCTCGTCGGCCTGTTGGCCGTGACCGCCTGCCAAAAGAAAACCCTCTCGCTGCCCAACGACATCTTGGGCCTGGCCATGCCCGTCAAGCTCTACGGCGATTCCACCGTGGCGCTGCTGACGGATGACTATTTCAACGACCCGTCCCGCTTGGCCTCGGTCGAGGCAACGGCGGGCGTACGCGCCGCTCTTTCGGCCGACAAAAAGACGATCTCCTTGACGGTTTCCGGCGAGGCGCCGTTTTGGGCACAACTGGACGTGGCGATGTCCGACGGCACGCGCTACGGCATTCCCCTGCGCGGATGGCGGCAAAACCAAGCGCCGACCGCCGCGGGACAGCCCCGTTTGGAAACGGTCGATTTCCGGGGCGACAGCCTCCGCCTTCGCTTGCACCACGGCGTGGTCGGCTGCATCGCCTTTTGGGAAAACACGCCGCTGCCCATCGACTTGTACCGCGACCAAGCGGTGGTCCACCTGCCCGCCCTGGCGCGCCAGGTGCGCCGTTCGGCCCTGCGCATATACGGCTGGGGCGACGGGGGCCCCTCCAACGATGTGCTCGTGCCCCTGCATTTCGGGGCGGCCATCAGCAACCCCAAATTGCTCGACCGCAACGACTATGAGGCGCAGATCATGTATTTCCCCTTCGTGGACCGGTTCAACAACGGCAATCCGGCCAACGACAAGCCTATCCGCCACCCCGACATCGGGCCCAAGCAGAACTTTCAGGGCGGCGACCTCGCCGGCATCTCCCAAAAGATCCGGGACGGGTATTTCAAAAAATTCCATGTCAACTGCATCTGGCTCTCGCCGATCACCCAAAACCCGGAAGGGCCCTACCAGGAATTTGTGGATCCCCAGCGCTGGTACACGGGCTACCACGGCTATTGGCCGATCTCCTCTTCGCAGGTGGACCACCGCTTCGGCAGCGACGAAGAACTGCGCGAACTGGTGCGCCTGGCCCACGAAAACGATATGAACGTGATCCTCGATTTCGTGGCCCACCATGTACACATCGAACATCCGATGGCCAAAAAATACCCCGTCACGGTATTCGATCTGCCCGACGGCCGCAAGAACATCCGTTTGTGGGACGGCGAAACGCGTACCACCACGTGGTTCGACACCTTCATCCCCACCTTGGACCTCTCGAAAGAGGAAGTGATCGCCGCCCAGAGCGATTCGGCCCTTTTTTGGGTGAAAAAATTCGGTTTGGACGGCTACCGCCACGATGCGGCCAAGCACATCCCCAACGCTTTTTGGCGCACCATGACCCAAAAACTCAAGCGCGAGGTGATGCTTCCCGAAAACCGAAAACTCTACCAGATCGGCGAAACCTACGGCGGCGACTCGCTCATCGCCAGTTTCCTCGGCAACGGATTGATGGAATGCCAGTTCGACTTCAACCTGTTCTTCACGGCGCGCGACGCCTTCGCCGACAAAGGTTCCGCCAATATGCGCAGCGTGGCCGACGCCCTGCGCAATTCGCTGCACTGGTACGGCCACCATTCCACGATGGGCTACATCACGGGCAACCACGACCAGCCCCGGTTCATGGCCTACGCCAGTAAGGCGCTCGGAGCCGACGAAAACGACCGCGAGGCCGGCTGGGGCCGCGAGATCGGCATCGTGGACGCGGCGGGCGGCTTCGCCAAGCAACAGTGCATGTTGGCCTTCATCTTTTCGCTGCCCGGCGTGCCGGTCCTATACTACGGCGACGAGATCGGGATGACGGGTGCCAACGATCCCGACAACCGCCGGATGATGCGTTTCGACGGCCTCGGTGAACTGGAACTGGCCACCCGGGCCCTGACCGAAAAATTGACCGCCCTGCGGGCCTCCGACATGGCGCTGCTATACGGCGATACCGAGCTGCTGCTCGCCGAAGACACGCGCCTGGCCTTTGCGCGCAGCTATCTCGGCCGCACCACCCTGGTGGTGTTCAACGATTCCGATGCGGCCGCTACCGTTTCCGTGCCCGTGGGCAAGCACTTGGCGGGCTCCTATCGGGTGGCGCTTTCGCGGACCGGCGAACTGGAAGGACGCGAAGTGTCCTCCGCCGAAGGTCGGCTGAGCCTTTCGTTGCCGCCGTACGGATTTGCCATTCTGACCCGTTGAGGATTTATTTTTTTTTGAAAAAAATACCGTGGAAAAAACAGCGTTTTTTTCCCAAAAAAAGAAAGTGAAAAAACTGTTTTTGCTGCTGGCCATGGCCTTGTCCAGCGTTAGCCTGTCGGCGCAACGCGAGCCGATGACGCCGGAGGTGAACCGCCGACTCGACGCCTACGTCCGCTATGTGAACACCTGTGCCGCGGCGCTGGACGACATGCGTCGCGATTTCGAGCGCCTCAACTTGTCGGCCAATACCTTCGCCGACGGTGAAAAAGCGTCGTTCGATTTTGCGGGAGCCTCTCCGCTCGACAACCGCGCCCGGTACCCGAAGCACCCGGACGCCCTGTACCAGGATTGTTTCGAAGGCAGCGAGTTGTTTCCTCCGTTGCAACGGGGCGAACTGAACCTGCAGGTCGGCAAGTTCAAGACGACATTCGACGAGATCGCTTCCACCCACCGGGCCTTGCTCGATTACCACGCCAACGGAAAATACCGCGAAGAGCCCAAGTTGGATTTCCTGTACGCCAAGTTGCAGCGGATGGAGGTGCTTTTTTTCGACATCCAGATCCTGCAGGTCAAGCTCGGATGGGCGATTTCCGATGTGCGGCGGGCCTATCTGCCGGCCGAGGGGGCCGGTCTCGTGGGCCTCGTCCGGCTGGACGAACTGGCCGATGCCGCCCGTTCGGTCTTCAAGGCCCTGTACGATCGCCGGGAAACCGATCTGCAGGCTGGCCGCAACCGCCTCGGCGGACTGCTGGCAGCCCTGACGGCCCAAAAGAGCGGGCTTTTGCCGCCGGAGGGCGCGTTGCCCGAGAGCGACCGCACGGCCCTCGCGTCCCAACTCGACCTGGTGCTGGCCCGCGCCCGCGACTGGAAGTCCCAGCTCGACCGCTGTTTGGCGCCGGGGTGGACGCCTCCCTGTCCGCCCGTATATGATCCACAATACTGTCTGCACAACGATGTGCTGCTGCCCCTGTACAACGATCCTTTGGCGGGCGTGGTACCTTTGCTCAACGCTTACCGCCACATCGGCGGCTGGGCGGTGGGTGATCTGATGCTGCAGTCCCCGGTGTTTTCGCGGGTGCTGCCGAAATTCATGCGGGCCGAGGAGCGGCCGCCGCTGACCCCGGAGGAACTCGAGCGCATCATCGAACAAAAACGGCGGCGCGGTGCCGATACCGTGGCCGTGGTGCCGCCCGTTCCGCCCGGGCCCCAGATCGGCGACCCTACCCTGGAAGGATTTGCCGCCAACAACCTGATCTTCCTACTGGATGTGTCGGCCTCGATGGCCCGGCCCGAAAAACTGCCCCTGCTGCAGCGTTCGATCGAACAATTGCTGCCCCTCATGCGGCCCGAGGATTTCGTGTCGCTGATCGTGTATTCCGGTGAGGCACGGGTGGTGCTTCCGCCCACCTCGGCCGCCCGCAAAGAGACCATTCTCGGGGCGGTGCGTGCGTTGGCCGGAGTGGGCGGCTCGGATGTTGAAAAGGGCCTGCTGCTGGCCTATGCAACCGCCGAGGAACACTTCGTGGCGGGGGGCAACAACCGCATCGTGCTGGCCACCGACGGAGAATTTTCGTTGGACAGCCGCGTCCGCAGAGCGATCAAACGGGGAAACGAGCAGGGCATCGCCCTGTCGGTGTATTTTTTCGGGGCCACAGAATATCCCTCCCTGCGCGAACGCTTGGAAGAAATGTCGCGCCTCGGCAGCGGACGGTATTGCCATGTCAAGGCCGACAACGCAGAAAAAACGTTGTTGATCGAAGCCCAATCGGTCAGGCAAAAATAATTTTCTCCGAGGGCCGCTCGAAAGCAGGTTTTTAAGTTATTTTTGACGCGCCGAAATAATTTTTTTCGAAAAAAACAGTTTATAGCAATCGAGGTTTGGCGACAAACCCGCTATCTTAGCCCTTCTTTTTCATCAAGCGCTTTTAAAAAAGCATCAGTTAGGTAAAATCACCTGTTTGCGTATGAAATGGTTTAAACACTTGACTCTTTTTGCGGTGGGATTGATGGCTTTCCAATCTTTGGGGGCCCAAGACATCCATTTCTCGCAATTCTACATGTCGCCGCTCAACCTCAACCCGGCCATGACGGGGGTGATAGGCTGCGAAATGCGTTTCAGCGCCAACTACCGCAACCAGTGGGCCAGCGTGTTGAAAAGCAACGCCTTTACAACTTACAATGCCAGTTTCGACACGCGGATCAACGCGGGCCGTTACGATTTTGTCGGTCTGGGCGGCACGCTTTGGGCCGACAAGGTCGGCTCTGCGGCTTTTTCCACGATCCAAGGGTTTGTCTCCGGTTCCTACATCAAGCGCCTCGGCGGTATGCGCTCCAACGAGAGTTATCTCGCGGTGGGCGCGCAGTTGGGCATCACGCAGCGCGACATCAATGTGGCGCAGCTGATCTACGGCGACCAGTGGGACGGCGAAAACGGCAGCGTGCCGTTCACCGCCGAAACGCCCTTTGATCCGAACTTCATTTTTGCGGACATGGGTGCCGGTATCCTTTACTACACCTTCCTGAACCGCCAAAAATCCAGCAACTTCTACGCCGGGTTGGCCTTCCACCACCTCAACCGCGCCAACATGTCGTTTACGCGCCGCGAGCTGGAATCCCTCTACACGAAATTCACGCTGCACTTGGGCGGCGAGTTCATGTTCAAAAACGAACGCGTGGGCATCGTGCCCGCTTTGTTGTTCCACAAGCAAGGGCCGTCTTTCCAGACCAACTTCGGCACCGCGGTGAAATTCCGCCTGTCCAAAGACCGCCAAGCCCGCCAAGCGTTTTCCGTGGGCGGCTACATGCGCATCTCGGGCAAGGATCCCGGAACGCTGCACTCGGATGCAGCCATCTTCACGGGCCGTTTCGATTTCAGCGATTTCAGTTTGGGCTTGAGCTACGACCTCAACGTTTCGAGCGCCACGGCCGCCACCAACGGCAACGGCGGCTTCGAAGTGGGCCTGATGTACCGCCTGTGCAAGAGCCGCAAGCGCAAGATGATGTGCCCGGATTTCTAAAAAAATCGAGCGGGCCAAGTGCCCTTCCGACCATTCCAGGAAACGCGCCGATCTTTCGATCGGCGCGTTTCCGTTTTGTACGGGATGCCGTTTGCCGAAGCACGCGAAACGGCGAAACCGAAAGGCGCGCTATCTTTGGGGCACTGGCATTTTGATCCCTCGGCGATGACCATTCCCGAACTGTACACGAACCGTTTGCTGTTGTACCCCTCCACGCCCGACTTGGCGATGGTCGTGTCGGAGTATTTTTTTCGGAACAGATCCTTCTTCCAGCCGGCGCTTCCCGTGTTGCCGGCGGATTTTTTCACGCCCGAGGCGCAACGGCGGCGACTGGAAAGGCAGGTGGCGGCCATGCGCAACGGATCGGAATTGCGCTGGTTGGCCTTTCACCGCACCGACAAGTCTTTTGCCTATGTATTGGGCGACCTGTGCCTGACCCAGCTCGTTCTGGGCGATCAGCAGAGCGCGGTGGTGGGCTATCAGGTGGACGAGCGGGCCACTCGGCAGGGACTGGCCACGGAGATGCTGCGCGCGGCCGTGGAGTTCGCTTTCGGCGAAAGACGCCTGCATCGTTTGGAGGCGTACATCTTGCCCGACAACGAAGCCTCGCGGCGGACCATCGAAAAAATGGGCTTCGAATGCGAGGGCATTGCCCGCAAATTGCTCCGGATCAACGGCTGTTGGACCGATCACCTGCGCTATGTCCGCATCAACGAATAGCCCGTGAAGTCCTTTTTTCTGAACATGCGATGGCGGCGGGCGTTGCGCGCCCTGGGTTACGCCCTGTATCTGTTCGCGTGCGTCTTGTTGCTGGTCGAGGCGGTCTATCGGTTTCAATGGGCCGATTTTTACCGTACCGAATGGCAGTTGTTGAACGAATCGGTGGGCGGTGCTGGTACCGGAAAATCCGCTTGGCTGATCGCCGGCGATTCTTTCACGGCGGATCCGGAGAGTTATGCGGCCCGGGTAAGGGATTCACTGGGCAGCGGATGCCGGGTGTACAACGCGGCGGTACCCGGAACCGGGCCGCGCCACGCGCGCTGTTTTTTGCCCGGGCGCATCCGCGAAATCCTCCCCGAGGTATTCGTGTACCAACTCTATGTGGGCAACGACCTGCTGGACGCCCGACACCCGGCCGGCGGCCCGGGATTGAACTGGGGCCGAAGGGCGTATTGGTGGCTGTCGGACCGCTTGCTGTGGCTGGGCTGGCTCAATTACAAGGCCGGTCGCTGGCGCAGTGCGCCGGCCAATACCGCGGATGTTTCGGACGAAACCTTTTCGCCCGAAAGTTACAACGCCAGGGAAAAACTGATCCTGCGGGCCGAGCCGTCGCTGTTGGCCGAATCCGCGGGAGTCACGGGGGAACGGGGGCGCGAAATGGCCGAACTGTCCGCCCATGTGGCCGAGATCTTGGACGCATTGCCCGACAGTGCACGAAAAATCGTATTGGTGGTGCCCCATGCCGCGCAGGTCACGCCCGAATACAGGCGCTGCGCAGAGGCGATCGGGGCGGTATTCCCGGTTGAGAAGGCATGGTTCGCACAGGGCAATCCCTTTGCCCAATACTTGGAAAAGACCCTTGCTCCGGGGGGAACAAGGGTCTTGGATGCGTTGCCCGCTTTGCGCGCGGCCGAAGAGCGGGGGATCCGCTGCTATTATGCCAACGATCCCCATCTCACGCCCGACGGACAGGCCGTGCTGGCGGATTTTTTGCTCGGGGAAAAGTGAGATGGATCAAAGGCTCCAGTACACCAGCCCGTCGTGTTCGCGCAGGCCGTTGTACAGGCTCTTGAGGTCCACCAAAACGGTTTTGTCGCGGCTGATAGAGTTGAAATAATCCAGTCCGAGGCTTTTATAGGGCTCGTGCGCCACGGCCACGACGACGGCGTCGTATTGGCCGTTGGGCGATTCCACGAGCGAAAACCCGTATTCGTGCTGCAGTTCTTCGGAGTCGGCGTGGGGATCCACCACATCCACTTGGATCGAGAAGTCGCGAAGTCCCTTGACGATGTCGGCCACTTTGGAGTTGCGCACATCGCTCACATCTTCTTTGAAAGTGGCGCCCATCAGCAGCACCCGCGAATTTTGGGGGGACTTGTCCTGCTTGATCAGCAGCTGTGCGGTCTTGGTGGCCACATATTGGGCCATGCTGTCGTTGATGCGGCGGCCGCTCAGGATCACCTGCGGGTTGTAGCCGATCTGCTGGGCCTTGTGGGTGAGGTAGTAGGGATCCACGCCGATGCAGTGCCCGCCCACGAGGCCGGGGAAGAACTTCAGGAAGTTCCACTTCGTGCCGGCGGCCTTGAGCACCTCGATGGTGGAAATGCCCATCTTGTCGAAAATGATGGACAGTTCGTTCATCAGGGCGATGTTGAGGTCGCGCTGGGTGTTTTCGATCACCTTGGCAGCTTCGGCCACTTTGATCGAACTGGCCCGGTAGGTGCCGGGACGGACGATGATCTCGTAGGTACGGGCGATGTTTTCGAGAGATTCCGCATCGCAGCCGGATACCACCTTGATGATGGTTTCGATGGTGTGCTCTTTGTCGCCCGGGTTGATGCGCTCGGGGGAGTAGCCCACCTTGAAATCGCGGCCCATGCGCAGGCCCGAGAGTTCCTCGAGGATGGGCACACAGTCTTCCTCGGTGCAACCGGGATAGACCGTGGATTCGAACACCACGTAATCGCCGGGCTTCAGCACGCGGCCCACGGTGCGCGAGGCAGCGAGCAGCGGGGTGAGGTCGGGGATGTTGTGCTCGTCGATGGGCGTCGGCACGGCCACGATGAAGAAATTCGCTTCGCGGAGCTCGGCGAGGTCGGCGGTGAAGTGGATGTCGCACCCGTCGAACGCTTCGGAGGTCAGTTCGTTGGAAGGGTCGATCCGGTTGCGCATCATTTCGATGCGCTTTTCGTTGATGTCGAAACCGATGACCTTGGTTTTTTTGGCGAATGCCAAGGCGATGGGCAGGCCCACATAGCCCAACCCGATCAGTGCGAGTTTTTTCTCTTTTTGGAGAAGTTCAGCGTACATAAGAGAGCGTTTGAAAAAAACGGACAGTATTTCGGGGGGCAAAATTAGCACAGTCGGCGGGCTTCTCGTCAAAAAAAATGCATTTTTGCGCTATGTTGAAAGACTTGGCCATTCCCGTCGCCGAAAACATCCGTTCCAGAGCGGGTTTGCTGCGATCCCACACCTGGGGAAAAAACCTGCGGTTCTACCGTGGAGAACCCCTCGGAGCCGACTGTCCGCCCATCGCCCTGATGGGGGTCGGCGGTTCCGACAACGCTCCGGCCGCACTGGATGCGGTCAGGCCCTATCTGTACGCGCTGACCGATCCTTCCCGAAATGCCGGGGTCATGGACATGGGAAACATCGCCGGCGGCGCCTTCGGCCTCATGGAAGCCTGCGAAGAACTGCTGACAAAAGGAATACTCCCCCTCGTGGTGGCCGGCCCCGGCGAATGGAGCGCCGCCCAGGCCCGCGCCTTCGAACGCTTCCGCCGCGCGGTGAACATCGTTTCGGTGGACAGCCGCATGGATCTGTCCCTGTCTGCCGACGAACCGTCCGTGCCGGGATCTTACCTCGACGAACTGCTGCTGCCCGACAACGAATGGCTATTTCATTTTGCCAATGTGGGTTGCCAATGGTACTACTTGGATCCGGCCGTGTTGGACTGGATGGATCGGCGCGGCTATGATTATTTCCGCTTGGGCCGCCTGCGCGAAAACATCGAGGAGGCGGAGCCCGAGGTGCGGGACGCCGATCTGATGCTCTTCCACCTGCGCGCGATGCGGGCCGCCGACATGCAGGACAGCGCGCTCGGCTCGCCGAGCGGCCTCACGGTCGAGGACGCCTGCCGGATCGCCCGGTATGCAGGGATGAGCGACAAGTTGGGCGCGGCCGGGTTTTACGGATTGCCCGACGAGCCCTCGCAGATCGTGGCGATGACGACCGCCCAGATCCTCTGGCATTTCGTGGAAGGATACGGCCGCCGCATGCGGGATTACCCTTTCGACAAAACGGAGTTCACCGGCTTTGTGGTGGACCTGAAGAGCGAGTCCATGCGGCTGCATTTTTGGAAAAGCAACCGTTCCGACCGCTGGTGGGTCGAGCCGCCCAAGGGAATCTCCCTCGAAAGGGCCCGCCACAGCCCCGTGTCCTGTTCGTACGGCGATTATCTATTGGCCTGCGAGGGCGAACTCTCGCTGCGGCTGGCCCGGGCGTTCAGCCGTTTTTGAGCAAGCGGCGCAGGGTGCCGACCGTTTTGTTGCGCGTCCACCGGAGCAGGGGGCGCACCGCGCGCCGCCAAGCATAGCCCGCCAATACCGCCGGGGCGCAAGGACTTTCCTTTTTCACCGATCCCTCGAGCCCGAACCGTCGGTACAGGGCGTGCAGGGCCGATCCGGCGACCGTCCGGTTTTTGTCGAGCCCCCGGCTCCTCCATTCCTCGTTCATCAGGTTCAGCGCCGACAGGTGTTCGGCCGCCCCTTCTTGCCGGCCGCCCAGCAGACGGTGGATTTTCTGCGCGAAGGCCGGATCTTTTTTTTTCGAAAAAAATTTTTTCCCCAAAAAAGGATCCATCAAACGGGAAACCTCGTCCCAGCGGTCGCGGTTGGTCAGTCCCGGGCGGCGAAAGCCCGAAAGCCCGAGCCGTTGGATTTCTTCGTTGAGGATGCGGATGGGCAGGAACCAGTCGCGGTTGTCGGCATTCACCGCGCGGGAGGCCCGTTCGTAGCAGGCCGCCATGAGGGCGCTGCCGGGCGGGCAGCACATCAGGTTGCCCACCACCGGTAGCACATCGTGGTCGCGGAACACATAGGGAGCCTCCTCGTCGAGCGAGCGCAGGCAAACGATGTCGAGGTCGGCCCACCAACCGCCGTGCAGGTACAGCAGGCGATAGCGGAAGATGTCGGAAAAACCCGCATAACTGCCTTTCCCGTGGCCCCATTCGTTGGCGTGGCGGTACGCGAAAACGGCCTCGCGGGGCAGGATCTCCGCCGCATCGCGCAGCTCTGCCCCTTGGGGCAGGGGCGTTTCGAGGCGGTCGTAGGCCCACAGGACGTACGGGTGCCCGTTGTCCAGAAACGACCGGATCGAGAGCAGTTCCAAAGGGCTGAGGCGTTGGCCTATCCACAATCCGTGCACGGTGCGCATGAAGAAAAATCGTTGTTGCCGGTAAAAAGGCGCCGCGGGGCGTCCGGTTGTGTTTTGTGCGTTCGGCCCCCTATCTTTGGCGGCTCGAAACCCGAACCGCAAAAATATCGTTTGACAGGAAAAACCGCGCATCCCGCACCTCTTTCATGAAGATACCGAGAATCCAGGCCGTATGGCTGACCGTGGCCCTTGTACTGCTGGCCGACCAGGCCCTCAAGATCTGGATCAAAATGAATTATTCCCTCGGGGAGTCCCACCAGGTGCTGGGCCCCTATCTGCAACTGCATTTCATCGAAAACGAGGGCATGGCCTTCGGAATGACCCTGCCCGGGGAATGGGGCAAACTGGCCCTCAGCCTGTTCCGCATCCTCGCCGTCGGTTTCATCGGCTGGTGGCTCAGGGATCTGGCCAAGGAAAAAAATTCCGCTTTGGTGCTCTACGGTGTGGGACTGATCTTTGCCGGGGCGTTGGGCAACATCCTCGACAGCGCTTTCTATGGACTGATCTTTTCGGCCAGCGACCCGCTGCACCCCGCCCAGTTGTTTCCGGCGGAAGGCGGGTACGGCAGTTTCCTGCACGGCCATGTGGTGGACATGCTGCGGATGGAACTCTTCGACATCCGGCTTTTCGGCACGACCTATCATTTTTTCGAACCGATCTTCAACTTGGCCGATACGGCCATCACTTTCGGCGTGGGCCTTTTCCTGATCGGCAGCCTGTTGCCCGTCAAAGATGCCCCCCAAGAAACCACCCCGGCTTCGGACGCAACCGCCGAAAGCACGGCCCAAGAACCAACCGCAACGCCGGCCGAGACCGCCAAAGCCGAAGACAACGGACCGTCGGAAGAAAAGTAGGTCTGGAATCGTCGGTGGTGAAAAAGCGCCCGCCCGTTTTGTTTGAAACGGAATTGGCGGGGCATTTTGTCTGAATCAGGATTTACAGGATTTTAGGATTTTCAGGATTGGGGGCTGCTTCGCAGCCTGCTGTATGGTTTGTATGGTGGCCTGTCCAGCCGGCACGGAATGGAAGTCATGTCATCATCAATTCTAAAAATTTTCATCAGAAAATTACCACTGATTGCCTCTGGAAATTCACATTCCAAAAAACTTTGGAAAAAAGGCTAATTTTGAGTACATAGCGCCCAAGCCGGCCTCCTTTGCTGCAGAAAACACTCCTCTTAGCTAAAACCATTTAAATCAAAACGCACCGTGAAAGAGTCCAACAGAATAGAACTGAAATCTTCCCTCTCGGAAAATTTGGAGAAGGAAGTGGTCGCTTTTCTGAACAACCGAGAAGGTGGGGCCATCTACATCGGAATCGATGACGGAGGAAATGTCCTCGGCGTGGAAAATCCGGACGACCTTCAATTGAGAATCAAAGACCGTCTCAAAAACAACATTCACCCCAATTGTTTGGGCCTGTTCGATATTCTGGAGGAAAGCATGGAAGAAAAGCAGGTGATCAAAGTGCTGGTCGCCAGCGGACCGGAAAAGCCCTACTGTTTGAAAAAGTTGGGCATGACCGAAAAAGGCTGTTTTATCCGGGTGGGTACGGCATCGGAGCCCATGCCCCAACGAATGATTGACAGACTGTTCGCCAGAAGAGTCCGAAATTCCATCGGAAAAATCCGCTCCAACCAACAAAATCTGAAGTTCGAGCAACTCAAAATCTACTACGAAGAGGCCGGCAAAAAACTCAACGGAAGATTCGCCGGCAATCTCGGCCTGAAAACAGAGGACGACGCCTTCAACTATGTGGCCTTTCTGATGTCGGACGTCAATACCCTTTCGATCAAAGTGGCCAAATACCGAGGCAAAACAAGGGGCGACCTGATCGAAAACAACGAATATGGCTATTGCTCCATTATCAAGGCAACCAAACAGGTCTTGGACAAGTTGGACCTGGAGAACAAGACCAAGAGCCGTATCACTGCCCAGAAACGCATAGACAAGCGTCTGTGGGATGCCGTTCCGCTCCGGGAAGCCGTGATCAACGCCATCGTCCACAACGACTACACCAACGAAGTGCCGCCCAAATTCGAGATTTTCGCTGATCGCATCGAGATCACCTCGGCCGGCGGCCTGCCCGACTCCATACAGCAGGAAGAGTTTTTTGAAGGGGTTTCCATGCCACGAAACCAAGAAATGATCCGGATTTTCAAAGATCTGGACCTGGTGGAACACCTCGGTTCCGGGATCCCCCGCATACTGCTGACATACCCCCCTTCCTGCTTCCGTTTCTTCGACAATTTTCTGCGGATCACCCTGCCCAATGCATGGGATCTCGAAGAAAATACCGGAGAAAAGCCGCAAGTCGAACCCTTCTTTCCCTCTGCAGCCGACCAAGTCACCGACCAAGATACCGACCAAGTCACCGATCAAGTCAGACGACTTGTGTTGCTGCTAAAAGGTAGCAGGGCAAGACCTGAACTGATGGCCGAACTCGGACTGAGGCACAATCCAAGTTTTCGTGAAAATTACCTGCACCCCGCACTTCTGCAAGGCCTGATCGAAATGACCGTCCCCGATAAACCCAACAGCCGCTTGCAAAAATATCGCCTGACGGCGAAGGGGCGAGCGCTGAGAGAGGTGTTGGGGAGGGGATTTATGAAGTTGGAT
>JBEIJQ010000059.1:0-18319 GCA_040380145.1 Lewinellaceae bacterium
CCGAGGTCAAACGGTTTGTCTTTTTTGGAGAGCCCAGTATACGATATGTATGCAACACGCCCAAGGGAAACAATACTTCACCGTCCCCAGATACAGAACAAACCCCGTCTCCCTCGCCAGAGCCTACCGGTTCGCCGGGAGGGGGGACATCACATCCAGGCGATAAGCGCTTTCATCTTTCGAAATCCGGTCTCGAAAACAGCGCCTATTATTGCGGCTCCGGTATCGATTTGCAACCTTTGCTACGTTTTTCGGACATCGTGGACAACTTCGTATATGTCTGTGTCGGAATTGAACGGCAGCAGTGGATCGCCGGCATACGACATTTCGTCGATCGACTGAACGACGGATGCGAGTGTCCGAAACTGGAAATTTTGACCGTTAAAAACATAAATATCAATGATATAGAGCACCCATCAGCTTCTCATTTTCTTCCGTTGCCGGCCTATCTTACTCAACAGGAATATGATGACTATGTGATAGCTTTTATCCCTTTTTTCAACCGTCAGAGATTTGTGTTTGAGATCGCTTTCCGTGTTTACTGTGGATGCGACAAATTCAAGGAAATCAAATTGTACTGCGTGCACGGAGAGGCATTGGCCACCTATGAAGCGTTTTATGTGAGGCAAAACATTGCACCCAAGATATTTATCAGCATCCAAGCTGGCCTCATCGAACAGCCGGCCGTATTCACCAACCGCATGTTCGAATTGCACCGGCATCGCCCCAAAGTTTGGGTGAGAGGCGTATGGACGAACAATCCTTACGGTTTCGATCATTTTTTCCCACACGTTTTTAATCCATACGGCCTATACGATACCAAGATCGGAGAATTTTGGGACTGGGATCCCTGTCACGGATACTTCATTGAAGGAACGACCGATCCAGAAAATATGCCATATCGCATTGTGCGCGCATTCGGGGAAAGCAACAGATGGCGCATCGACAACAACAGTGTAGTTCTGGAGGGAGATATGTTGCAGATTACCAAGATCCGAGGGCATTACAACGGCGTCATGGTAGGCCGGTACAATCTTGGGAGACTGGATCTGCCGCCTTCGGGCTATTGTGGCAACTACCTGCAGTTTCTTTATGAGCGATATGTGGAATGGGCAAACCAACACCCAGGGCAAATTGCCACAATAGCCGTCATTCCCTCCGGCTATGAAATGACGGAAGGCTGTATGGAAGATTTCGTCCGAACATTCAAACCGGTCAACAATGTTCGCTTGGAAGCGGACATTTTTTACACGGAAGCCCTCGATTTTTTCAGGCGTTTTTGATCCGCACCGCCCCAACCATTTTTTCCACATCCAGTTCCCGCCCCAAAAAAGCGGCGATGCGCTGCGCGGCGGCAAAGGGGTCGGCGAGCACTTCGGGGTAATCCAAGAACAGGATTTCTGCGTGGGGCTGACGGGCGGCCCATTCCTTGGCCGTGGCGAGGCTTTCGGCCATTGCAGAGGCTACATCGGGCGTTCCGGAGCGTTGGCCGAGCATGGTTTCTTGGGAGGCCAGTACGCGGTCGAGCGGGCGTTCCATGAAAACGATCTTGTAGCGGTGCCGCGGCGGCAGGGCGGGCAGCAGCGGGGCCACGATCTTGACGGCCTTGCCGATGGCGAGCGGCAGCCAGGCTTGGTCGCTGTGCAGGCGCGCAGCGGCCCGGTGTTCGTAGTAGCCGTGCGGGTTGTGCTCGTCGGCCGGTCGGCCCTCGTCCACAAAAGGCACGAGGCCGCCCGCGACCAGCATCTGCATCATCATCGAAGTGCCCGAACGGGGCAGGCCCGACACCACGACGATCTCGCCCTTGGCGATTTCCCCGGCCTCCTGCCGCAGTTGTTCGGCAGCGGCTCGGTCGCCCTTGTCGTCCAACAGGCGCACGAGGCGCAGGCGGGCGCGGTTGAGTTCGGGCGACAGGTTGAGGGCCACGCGGAAGGCGCGTTCGGCCTCCGGAAAACGGCCCAGCCGCCACTGCGATTCGCCGTAGTGGTAGTGGGCCTGGGGAAACCAAAACCGGCGGTCGAGGGCTTCCAAAAAAGCCTCTGCAGCCTCTTCCGGTCGGCCGGAGATCAGCAAGGCAACGCCCAACGCGTGGTGCGTATCAGCGGCCTCGGGATTTTCGTCCACCTCTTGGGCCAGCAGTTCGACGGCTTCCGTCGGGCGACGCAAGCGCATCAGGCACTGCGCGCGCTGGGGGCGGAGCGCCAACCGCCCGGCGGATTCGGCACAAGTCGCCTCGAGGATCTGCAGGGCAGCGGCCGGCTTTCCTTCGGCCAGCAGCAGTTGGGCTTCCGACAGCCGAAGACCGGCGGAGCCGGGCCGTTCGGCGGACATTTTTTCCCACAGCAAGCGCGCCTCGGGCAGTTGCCATTGGCGCAGATAGGCCCGGAGCAGTCGGCCCTTGTAGCGCCATGCGGCCGGATCTTCGTCCACGAGCGCTTCGAGCAGGGCGACGCCCTTGTGGCCCAAACCGCCGTCGAGGTAGGCTTGGGCGAGGTAAAAACGGTTTTCCCGTACGGCGCCCACGGCGGGGTTTTCTTGTGGAAGGGCTTTTTGGTCGAGATAGCCCAGGTCGTCGAGCCGTTGCAAAAAAGCGGTTTCGGCCACACTGTCGCCTTCCGGGGCGTGGTCGGGCGGATGCATCCCGCAAGGTCCCGGCACTTCTTCCCAACTGGGTATTGCGGAAGAACGGACCGGCGGATTTTCGAAGATCTCGAGCAGGGGACGCCCGTCCATGTCCTCGCCGACGGGCAGGCCCGCATGGACGAGGAGGGTGGGCGCCACATCGAGCAGCGTGGCCCCGAACACCAGTTCGTCGCGCCGAATGCCCGGCCCTTTGGCCACGAAGATCCCGTGCGGAGCGTGTTCGAAGGCCGGCCCGGCCGGTTCGTCGGGCAAATACAGGGGCCGGCGGTTGCCCGAGCGAAAACCGTGGTCGCTCACCAAAAAAACAGTCGCCCCGGGTCCGGCGAGGTCGAGCAGCCGTCCCAGCATCATGTCGTGGAAGCGGTAGGTGGCCGTTACCACGCCGTTGAACAGCGCGTAATCGGCCTCGGGCACCTCGGGGCGGTGCGGAGGATGGTATTTCATGAAGCCGTGCTGCGCGTGGTCGGGCCCGTCGAAATACACGGCCAGAAAATCGCAGGGCTCAAATTCCAGCAGATAGGTGGCCACGGCGTGGACGGTGGCGTTTTCGGCCACGATCCCCGCGAGATTGGACAGTGCTTTGGGGTGCCGGGCGGCAGCCGCGGCCGGATCCGGCACGAAGGGCAGCAAGTGGGCGGCCGTCAGTTCGCCGGGATGGATGCGCAAGCGGGCAAAAAAATCCCCGAACGCGGCGGGGTGCACGGCCCCGGGCGGCATGGGCCACGGTTGGTCGCGGGGCCCCACGGCCTGTTGGAAAAGATTGGAGACGGACATGCCGCTGAGCGGTTCGGCGGGATGGCTCGGCCACCAGCCCACCGTGTGCACCCGTTGGCCCTGTTGCTGGAGAATGTTCCAAACCGCTTTGGCGGTTCGCCGCGTGACGCGGATCGGACGGACGCCCCCACCTTCGGGAGCCGCTTCCACGAAACCGTGCACGCCGTGTTTCCAGGGCCGTTTGCCCGTGGCGATGGAGGTCCACAGCATCGGGGAAAGCGGTGGATCCATCGAGGCGAGGCGCCCGCGACAGCCCCCGTCCACGAGGCGCGAGAGATTGGGGAGCAGCCCGGCGTCGAGCAAGGGATCCAGCACGTCCCAGTCGGCGGCGTCCCAACCGATCAACAGGATCACGGCAAAAAAGCGGTTGGAGCGTTTATTGGACGCCCAATTTGGATTTGACTGCGGCGGTGATGTCGGTGGACAGGTCGCTGGGCACGAAATTGCCGGCGGCTAGATCGAGGACATAGTTGAGTTTCAACTCCATGGCCACGGCATCGATGGCCCCGCGGACTTTCTTGACGATGGGGTCGAAAAGATCCTTGCGGCGCTGGGTCACCTTGGTGACGGCATCTTCTTGGAGCCGCTCCAGGTTTTGGGCCTGGGCCTCGAGTTCCTTTTCCTTGGCCGGATTGGGCTGTTGGCCGGCCTCTACGCCTTGCATGTAGCGGCCATAGGCTTCTTGGAAGGCTTTCTGCTTTTGTTCGATCTGTTTGCGGAACTGCTCTTCGAGCGTCTTGATGGACGCATCGGCCTGTTTGGCCTCGGGCATGGACAGCAGGAGCTGATCGGAGTCGGTGTGTCCGATGCGCTGTTGGGCGAAGCCCCAGCAGGCGGGCAGGACGAAGAGAGCGGCGAGCAGGAATTTTCCCATTTTTTCGGAGAAGTTTTTTTTAAAAAAAAGAAGTTGAAAAAAGGCGCGCCTCAATCGGCCAGCACGGATTTGACCGCCCTGACCACATCCGGCACATCGAGGCCGTACTTTTTGAGGAGCGCGTCCGGGGGGCCGCTTTCGCCGAAACTGTCTCGGACCGCCACGAACGCTTGGCGAGACGGCATTTTTTGTGCCAAAAGTTGCGCGATGCTGTCGCCCAGTCCTCCGTTGATCTGGTGCTCCTCGGCGGTCACCACGCGGCGGGTCTTGGAAACGGAGTCCAGAACGGTCGCCGTGTCGAGGGGTTTGATCGTATGTATGTTGATGACTTCCACGGAGATGCCCTCCGTGGCGAGCTGGCGGGCGGCCTCGAGGGCCGTCCACACGAGGTGGCCGGTGGCAAAGAGGCTCACATCGGAGCCCGTGCACAGGGGAAGCGCCTTGCCGATTTCGAAGGGCAGGTTTTCGGTGAACATCGGCCAGGCCGGACGGCCGAAGCGCAGATAGACCGGGCCGTGGTGCTCGGCGATGGCCATCGTGGCGGCTTTGGTCTGGTGGTAATCGCAGGGGTTGATCACGGTCATCCCGGGCAGCATTTTCATCATGCCAAGGTCTTCGAGGATCTGGTGCGTGGCGCCGTCCTCGCCGAGGGTAAGGCCCGCGTGCGAAGCGCAGATCTTGACGTTTTTGTGGGAGTAGGCGATGGATTGGCGGATCTGGTCGTACACGCGCCCGGTGGAAAAGTTCGCGAAGGTGCCCGTATAAGGGATCTTGCCGGCAGTGGCCAGCCCGGCCGCCAGGCCCATCATGTTGGCCTCGGCGATGCCCACCTGGAAAAAGCGCTCCGGAAAGGCTTTGATGAAATCGCCCATTTTCAGCGATTCGGACAGATCGGCGCAAAGGGCCACCACCTCGGGGTTGGCGGCGCCGATCTCGTAGAGTCCCGCGCCGAAACCGTCGCGAGTGGCTTTTTTTCCCGTGGAAACGAGCGTGTTGAGCATGGTGCGGTTGTTGAGCGGGCAAATTTCCGAAAAAAAAGACAAAATCGGGCCGTTTGTCGCCTCGGGCCGGCGGCTTTTTTCCGAAGGGGAAATTTTTTTCCCAAAAAAAATGAACTTGAAAACCCGCGGGCTTCTGCGAGCAACTTTTTTTTCTCAAAAAAAGAAATCTCTGATCCCGCTTTCGGGGGAATAAACTATTTTGGGCATCAAATTTGACAGGCAAAATGGCCATTCCAAAATTCACCCATCAACTGTTTTCCATGAAAGTACTGATCGCCTTGTTGCTCGCGGGCTCCACACTCGGCTATTTCGGGCTGCGCCAAGGCGCGGCAGACGCGCACGCGCCCTCGGGCGAAGGCATCTCCTGGCTCTCGGTCGAGCAGGCCCACGCGCAGATGCAGGCCGACGCGAAAGCCGGCAAAAAGGTCAAAAAAGTGTTCATCGACATCTATACCGATTGGTGCGGCTGGTGCAAGCGCATGGACGCCACCACTTTCGCCGATCCCAAGTTCATCACTTTCATGAACGCCAATTACTACATGGTGAAGTTCAACGCCGAACAGCGCGCCGACATCGTGTTGAATGGCATCGGCACCTACAAATTCCAAGCGTCCGGCAACCGCGGCACCCACGAATACGCCATCCAACTGCTGAACGGACAGATGTCGTACCCCACCGTGGCCTTTTTGGACGAGTCTTTTGCCCTGATCCAAGCCGTTCCCGGTTACCGTGAGGCCGATGAAATGCGGATGATCGCCTCTTATTTCGCCGGCGATTTCCACAAAAACACGGCCTGGGACGATTTCAAGCGCGATTACAAGAACTAAGATCCGCCGTCCCGGAGTTGTCTGCGGGCAAAAAGGCGCTGAGGCTCCAAGAAGTACAGCACCTTGAGCGTCCAAGAATTGAACTGGTTTTCCTCGAACAGTTGTCCGAGGTTGTCGAAATATCCGTACAACAGTTCGTTTTCGGCGCGGAGCACCTGGTTTTTCCAGGTGAAGTTCAGTTCGCTGCCCGGCGCGAAACGCCAGCGCAGGAACAGGTCCACATTGAAGGCGTTGTAGTTGAGGTCGGCGCTGCCGGTGTATGGATATTCGTTCAGCGAACCGTCGTCGAGCAGCGTGTAATAGCGCTTGTATTCCACGACGGCCCAAAAATGGCGCACGCGGCAGCTCAGCGAAAGTCTGGGGGTGAAAGTGTAGGTGGTGGTGAGGCTGGTGAGCAGGTTGTGGCGGTCGCGCATCCCGAGCAGGGGCGTGCCGTCTTCCAGCCGTGCCGCGTAGCCCACATCGTCGAAGAATTTGGTGGCGTCCACTGTGGCACGGAAATTCAGCCGATCGTTCACCCGCACGATGGGGGAGAGCGAACCGCCGATGACGCGCCGCTGAAACTGGCCGCCGTAGCTCGTGTTGATCACATAGTCCCCGTCCAGCGCGAATTTTTTTCGGTAATCCGAAGAAAACCAGCCGTAGGACTCGATTTTTTTTGGGAAAGCAAATTTGTAGCCTTCGGTGCGCGCCTCGAAATAGTTGTAAGAAGTGGTGGGGCTCCAGTTGACATTGAACCCGGCGCTCAGGAAATTCCGGAAAGTGCCCCAAGTGCCGATGTCGGCGTTGATGGCCACGAAACTATTGGGCCGGAACAGCATTTGCCGATCGAGCGTCATGAAGACAGAAAAATTGTTGTACGGCCCCAGGGGCTTGAACTGATTGAACGAGAGCGATGCGGTGTGGTTGAACTTGTTGCCGATGTACAAAAAGCCCAGATCGTTGGGGTCGTAGCGGTCGCTTTCGATGTTCTGAGAGATCGCATAGCGCCATTTGCCGTTCGTTTTCCCGTAGCGCAGGTAGGCTTTGAAGCCGTACACATTTTCTTGGGGCAGAAAAAGTTGGCTGAAAGCGAAATTGCCTTGCAGCGCAAACCGGTTGCGGCGGCCCGCTTGGCGCAGTTCCACGGCGCTGACGTTGGCGTCGCGATAAGCGCCCTCGCGCAGCACATTGGTGTTGGTGAAACTGTAAAAAGAATTGTTTTTGAGCAGTTTGTCCACCACCACCACATTATAGTTGGCCAGTCCGCCCGTGCGCACTTCGCGGCGATCTCCGTCGGGGCCTTCGAGCGTGGCGAAGGTCGGCCCGGTGACGGCGTTGAACACGCCGAAGCCCCATGCGTTTTTGCTGCGCCCCGAGAGTTTGGTGGCGTTGTAGAGGGGCGTCACCGTGGGATTGCCGACGATGGTCTCGCCGGTGCGGAGGCTGTCGAAAGCGGCGTAGTAATCGATCGGCTGGGAGCCTACCCGCCGGGAATAGAAAATGCCGCCGCGGTTGAAGATTTCCACTCCTTCGGTGAAAAAGGGTCTTCTTTCCTCGAAAAAAAGTTCGAACGGTCCGAGGTTGAGCTGTTGGTCGTCCGACAGCACATCGGTGAAATCCGGCACCAGGGCCATGTCGAGGGTAGTGGATTCGTTGAGGCCCAATTTGAGGTCCATCCCGCCGCCGAAGCGGGGCTTGAAGTCGGCAGTGTTGGGCAGGCCATCGTTTTGGTGCTGGGCACTGGCGACCATGTAAGGCAGCAACTGGAGCCGCAGCGGTGGTTTCACGTCTTGGATGCCCGTCAAGGTGCCGTATTGCTGCACCTCGCCGTCCACGGCCGGATCGATCGGGCTCCAATAGGAATTTTCGCGCAAGCGGCGCACCTCGCGGTAGAAGTTGATGCCCCAGGTCTGTTCGGCCTTGGGCGGGAAACGCAGCTGGGAATAGGGGATCTTCATTTCCACGACCCAACCGTTGTCCACGATTTCCACGGCACTGTACCAGGCGCCGTCCCAAGCGGAATCGTCGCTGAAGGCCGTCAGGTAGGCGTCCACTTCCACGCCCGCGGCCGTCACCCCGAACGCAAAAGCGTTTTGGCGGCTGAACTGCCCATCTATGGAGACCGCGAACTTGTCGGCGTTGACGCTGTAAAATTCGTCGCGGGTGCTCATCTGCCGCAGGATCTTGTCGGGTTCGGGATCGTACAGCATCGCGCCGACATAGATCGCTTGATCGTCGTAGGCGATCCGCACTTCGGAGCGGAAATCGGAAGGCGTGTTGGGCTCAGGGCTGTTTTCGACAAAATCGGTCGCCGGTTGGATGCCGGTCCAGATCGCTTCGTCGAGCTTGCCGTCGATTTTGGGCGGCTCGGCCGTGCGGAAAGCCTTGAGCTGCTTGGAAGCGAGAGAATCTTGGGCGGCGAGCGCGGCGCCGGCGCAACAGAGTACAAAGAGCAGTAAGGGGCGCAAAAAATTTCTCGAAAGCATTTCGTTGGTTATTGTCCGAGGATGATGGGCGGGCTTTTGTCGCCCATGATGACGACCTTGGCGTTGGGCGAAAGGGCCAGTTCTTTTTGCGCCTTGATCATTTCATATTGCAGCAGTTGCGAAGAAAGACCGGTGGACAGGATGCGCTGGTAATCGGCGATGCCTTGGGCCTCCACCCGCTTGCGCTCGGCCTCTTGGCGTTCCTTGTCGAGCACGAACTGCATTTTCTGGGCCTCCTGTTCGGCACTGATCTTGGATTCGATCACGGCATTCACAGAGGAGGGCAGGTTGATGTTGCGCACCAGCACTTCGTCGAGGATCACCCCGCGCGATTTGAAATCCTCGCTGATGGACACGAACACTTTCTGTTGGAACTCGTCCCGCTTGTTGGAAAAAAGATCCACGGCGGTGTAATAGACCGCATTGTCGCGGATCTTGGTCCGGGTGATGGGGCGCACGATCTTGGCGACGTAGTCCACACCGATATCCTGCAGTATCCGCGGGGTTTCGGCTGGCGACACCCGGTACAGGATCGTCAGGTCGATCACCACTTCCAGACCGTCGGCGGTGAGCACGCGGATGGCGTCATCGCCCTTGATTTCGCCCTCGTCGTGTACCGAGGTCATCGTGTATTCTTGTGTCCGGGTATCGAAATACACGAGATCGACCATGGGGTTGACCAGGCAAAGTCCGCTGTACAGGATGCTGTTCTGCACTTTGCCGAACAGTGTCTGCACGGCCACTTGGCCCGAACCGATCTGCCGGACGGAGGCGCTCAACAATCCGAGTACCAACAGGGCGATGCCCGTCCCGCGGGCGATCCGCGCATATTTGCCGAGCGTGGCGTGTTTGGTGCCGATCAGCGCGCCCACGATCAGCGCGATCAGGCCGAGTGCCATCAAGAACATATCTTTTTGTTTTTCAGATTAAAAAAATCAAAATTTGGCATCGATGAACAAGTAGAGTTTTTCTACGAAAAAAGCGAAAAACATCCAAGCGGGAAAATAATCCAACCGGATGTAGCCCATCACCTGAAGACCCGTGGTGTACTCCCAAGGACATTTGCCCGTCAGTTGCTCGAGCACGAAACCCGATCCGAACTCCACCGCGTAGATCAGCGCCACATAAACCAAGAGGCGCAGCGGGGCCGAGAGGTGGAACATCCGCCCGTACAGTTCCCGGGCGAAAACGGGGATGAGGCCATAGATAAAGGCCATCCAAACATACGTCTTGCCGGTGAGAGACCACAGCGGCTCATCGCAGAAAGGCTCGTTGTTGAACAAATTGGTGAAGGCCGTGAAAAAAATCTCACAGGTCATCCCCAAGCAGACGAAAAAGAATATCTGAAAGGCAAGACGCGGCATGGGCGTGTGTTTCGGTCTGGTTCGGATAAAGAGGGGTGCAGTGGGCAAAAGTAGCAAATAAAATCGGAGCCCGCCCCTTGTCCGCCCCGGCCGTCAGGGGTGCCAACCGAGATGATCTTCGAGGATCAGCACCGCGCTGATCTTGTCGAGGCGTTCCTTTTGCTGGCGCTTTTTTTTGGGCAAACCACTCTGCACCAATATCTTGGCGGCCCGCTTGGAGGTGAGCGTCTCGTCTTGGCGCGCCACGGGGATATCGGGAAAAACCTGGGCGAAACTTTTCAGGAACCGCTGGATCTCCTCTTCCAAATAGGTAGGCGTTCCATCGGCGTGCACCGGCTGGCCCACCACGATTTTTTCGACCGGCTCGGCCCGGCAGTAGGCGGTGAGGTAATCGAGGAGCTTGGGGGTTTCGACCGTTTCCAGCGGCGAACAGATGATCTGCAACGGATCGGTGACGGCCAGTCCGGTGCGTTTGCTTCCGTAATCGAGGGCGAGTATGCGCGGCAAGGGAGAATGTGGGTTGGAGCGGATTTTGCGCCGAGGGCGGGGCAAAGGTGTCTTTTTTCTTATCTTTGGAAAAAATACGCCGGACCGGGAAATAATTGCCCCGATGCGGGACGATGATTTTTGACCAAAACACTTCCAAATTGTCAAAGATACACAACCAAACGGTTCTGATCACCGGCGGCGCCAGCGGACTGGGCAAATTGTTCGCTGAACGCTGCCTGGCCGAAAAAGCCACCGCCGTGATCCTGTGGGACATAGACGCCGCCCAGCTCGACCGCGCGGTGGAGGATTTTCGCGCCCGCGGCCACGCCAATGTGCTCGGCCAACGGGTGGATGTGTCGGATGCCGCATCGGTCGCCGCCGCCGCGCAAAAGGTCTTGTCGGAACGCCCGGCGGTGGACATCCTGTTCAACAATGCCGGCATCGTCGTGGGAAAGCCCTTCGAAGAGCATTCCTACCGCGAAATCGAGCGGACCATCGGCGTGAACGTGCTCGGGGCCATGTACGTCGCTCGGGCCTTCCTGCCCGCGATGATCGAACAGGGCCGCGGCCATCTGGTCAACATCGCCTCGGCCGCGGGCCTCATCCCCAACCCCCGCATGTCGGTGTACGCTTCCAGCAAATGGGCCGTGGTGGGCTGGTCCGAATCGCTCCGGATCGAACTGGAAGCCCTCGGCAAAGACCTCCGCGTCACCACGGTGGAACCCAGTTATATCAACACCGGCATGTTCGACGGCGTGAAAGCCCCCCTGTTGACCCCCATTTTGGATCCCGATTATCTGGTGGACAAGGTGATCCAAGCCGTCAAAAACGATCGGATCCTCGTCCGCGAACCGGCCGTAGTGAAAGCCCTCCCCCTGATGCGGGGCCTTCTTCCGACCCGCGCCTTCGATTTCATGGCCCGCCGTTTCGGCGTGTACGACTCGATGAACGATTTCGTGGGCCGCCGCCCGACGGACAAAGATGCGTGACCGCCCGAAAGGCTGCTTTTATTAAATAAAAATTTCACTGTCAGTTTTTTATATAAAAAAATATCTGCACAAACGACTTTTTAGACCACATGTCGAACTCCCTCATAGAAGCCGATCTGTCGCTGCGCCCCGACGGTACGCACAACACCCCCGAGGCCGTGGCCCGTTATTACGAAGAATGGACCGAGCGGTACATCGAGGGTTTCGGGTCTTTTTTCCAGGCCCAGCAGACCCGCACCCCGGCCCAATTGATGGCCTACATCGCCCAAGGGATCGGGCTTTCCGAGGGGCAGCGCCTGCTCGACGCCGGCTGCGGCATCGGCGGACCGGCCATCGAACTGGCGCGGCAGTATGCCGTGGAAGTGGAGGGCGTGACCATTTCGCCGGTGCAGGTGCAGAAGGCCCAAACGGCCATTGCCGAAGCGCGGGGCGATCTGAAAGGAAGTGTGAACGTCCGCGAAGGTGATTTTCACCGCTTGGGCGAACTGTACGGCGAGGCCAGTTTCGACGCGGTGTATTTCCTCGAGGCGCTGGTGCACTCCCACGATCCCGAGCGCGTCATACAGGAAGTCCGCAAGGTTTTGAAGCCTTACGGAAGGCTGTATATCAAAGACTTGTTCCAAGGGCCGTCCATTCCCGAGAACGAAGCGGGCATCCGATACGCACAGGCGCAGACCAACGCCCATTTTTGTCTGCACGTGCGTCCGATGGGCGAGATCCTGGATCTGCTCAACCGCAACGGCTTCATGATGCAGTACTTCCGCCGGCCGCTGTTCGAGGAAGTGTTCGACCTCGGCAACGCCTTCACCGCCAAGCACCACTTCAAGCTGCGGCCCGACCAGAACACCCCTTGGCGCGACGAGGGTTTCATCTACCTCAACTGGATGGAACTGATGGCCGTCCGGATGTATTGACGGGCGGTGTCGAAAAAGATCGCATATCCGTTTTTTTTGGCCCTGTCCGTCTTGGCGCTGTGCGAAGCCGGTTTGCGCCTGGTGGGATACCGCCCCTACGCACCGCCGAAAATTTCCCTGCGGTTTTCCCCGAAAAGTTGTTTTCGGACGGATTCCGTTTGGGGCATCGGCCTCGAGCCGGGCGCGTACGAAGTGACCATCAACGAAGGATTGCGGTACCGGGCCTTCCACACGGCGGAAGGCGAGCGCACCTGCGGCGACACCGTGGGCAAAAGCCGTTTGCCGGAGTGGGTCTTCACGGGCTGTTCGATGACCTATGGCATGGGCGTGGACGATTCCTGTGCCTATCCGTACCGCGTGCAGACCGCGCTGCACAGCCGGCGCGTCCGCAACTTGTCGATCCCGGGCACCGGCGGGCTGCACCAGTATCTGCGCCTGAAAAAACACTTGGAAACGGGACACCGCCCCGAGGCCGTTTTTTTCAGTTATCTGGATTTCCACGACAGTCGAAACGTATTCTCCAGCGCCACCGCCGACTTGTTGCGCATCGGCATTTCCGACAACGCGCGTCCGGGCGGATCCGCTTTTTGGGGCTACGCGTATGGGCGCATGGAGGCCGATACGCTGTCCGTGGCCGTCCGTGATCTGGACAAATCGATCGGTCGCTTGCCCGGCATCCGGTTTTCTGCCCTTTCATGGCTGCTGCAACAGACACTCGATCGCCGGGCCGATGCCCGGCTGCCCGCGGAGGCGGTTTCGCGGCAGTGCATCTTGCGGGCACGGAGGCTGTGCGCCGAACGGGGCATCTTGTTTTCGGTCGTGTTCATGAACCGGGGCCCCGTAAACGATGCCATGCGCGGATTTTGCACCGAAAACGGCATAGCGGTCGTGGACATTTCCTTGGATTTTTCGGATCCGGTGCTGACGAACCGGCCCTACGATCCGCATCCCAGCGTTCTTGCGCACCGGTTGATGGCTCAAAAATTTTTGGGCGCCTTGCTCGATCGCCGGGCGTTTTTTTTTCCCGATGGGAAAAGTCCTTTCTGACTTTCCGCAAAAAAATTATTTTTGGGGCACCCGCCCGTTTTTTTACACCACCAAACACGCCTCGATGAGAAGGGTACTCCAAGACGAAACGCTGCAAAACAGTTTCGAAGAAAAAGGTTACACGGTCTTGCCCGGATTTTTGTCCGCGGAAGAGGTCAAGCACTACTACGACCACTACCTGGCCCGGTTGGACAAGGGCGAGACCCACAAGGCCGATCGGTACGAGGAGCGCTATGCGGAGTTCACCGTGATCTATGCGGACGAAACTTTCCGCCGCTCGGTTTATGCCAAGCTCACGGGCGAACTGGTGCCCCGCTGCAACGAGTTTTTGGCGGATTACAAGCCCATCATCGCCAACTACATCATGAAACTGCCGGGCGGAAAAGGGCATGTGCCGCTGCACCAAAACTGGTCGCTCGTCAACGAAGAGGAATTCACCTCCGTTTCCGTATGGATCGCCTTGGTGGACATGGGCCCCGAAAACGGCATGCTTTCTTTCGTGGACGGCAGCCACCGGCAATTCCGCTTTCCCCGCGGCTATTGGAACGGTCAGCGGCTCGACAACATCGAGCCGTTCGTGTTGGAAAACGATTTGCTGACGGGCATGCCCGTCAAGGCGGGGGATGCCATCGTCCTCGACGACAGCATCCTGCACCATTCTGCCCTCAACCGATCCTCCGACATCCGCCTTTCGATGCAGATCATCATGATCCCCAGGGAGTCGCAGGGAATCTATTTTCATCGCGAGCATCCCGGCAATGCCGAATACGACGGCGACGTGGAGGTTTTCGCCGTGGACGAGGAATTTTTCTTCCGGTTCGAACACGGCCGATTCGACCCCGAGAAGCGCACGGTCATCGGGACCGTTCCCCTGAAAGTGCCGACCTACACCGAACAGACCTTCACGGAGGCCCTCGGCAGAGCGCCGAAGCAGGTCAGGCCGTGGTGGAGCCTGGGCTGGCTTTTCGGTAAAAACGCTTGATTTTTTGGGCAAAAAAAAGCCGTTGCCATGCGTCACATGTTCAAAGACCCGGCCCATCAGGCCTTTTTCGACGAAAACGGTTTCATCAAATTGCCGTGGCTGGAAAAACCGCAGATAGAGGCCTTGCGCGAAACCTACTATCGGCTCACCGCGCACACGCCCGACGGTTTTTACACCTCGTACGCCGTGCACGACATCGAGTTCCGGCGGCAGGTCAAAGCGGCCATCGTGGACGCTTTCCGGCCGGCGCTCGAGCGCTATTTCGTGGATGTGCGGCCCATGTTGGTCTCTTTCATCACCAAGACCAAGGGCGACCCCGGCAAAGAATACATCTCCGCCCATCAGGACTGGTCGTTCGTGGACGAAACCCTCGGTTTCACCTCCATCAACATCTGGTGCCCGCTGGAGCCCACCGACGACCGGAACGGCAATCTCTGCTTCGTGCCCGGCAGCAACCGGCTCGCCCGCTACCCGCGTCAGGCCGAGGACTGCCAAAATCCCTATCTGCCTTTTTTCGACATGATGGCGCCCAACTCCGTGCACATGCCGACCGAACTGGGAGAGGCGCTGCTTTTCAACAACGCCACCTTTCATTTTTCCACCAAAAACTCCACCGACAGCGACCGGCTGGTCGCAGGGATGATGGTGGCCGAGCGGGAGGCCCACATGGCGATGTATTACGAGAACAGGGAAAATCCCGACCTGCTCGATGTGTATTCCCCCACGGACGAGTATTTTGTGCTGAAACCCTTCGGGGCGCGGCCGGACGAATGGGCGGCCACGGTGCCCAAGCCCGTGATCGCGGATCCCGTGCGGGAAATCTTGGCGGTTTATCCGGACGCGGTGCCGCCCGCAGCGGACCGTGAGGCGGCGCCCGCGGAGCAAGTTGCCCGGCCGACTTTTTGGCAGCGTCTTGCACGGCGATTGGGGTTGGCCGCCCCCGGGCAGTAAACGGCACCCGCGATCTCGCGGAGTCCTTGATAACGCGCTTTTCTTTTGTTCCTTTGCCGCGAATGCCATTATCTCGTATTTTGGCGCATCGTTGGCATCCCGAACGCCCTTTTTCCACTTGTTTTTTTCTGAAAAAAAAATCGTCCTCCTCGTGGTCTGGCTGCTGCTCGTGCTTCGGGCGGAGGGTCAGGGGCTGTTGGGCGTGCGGGTCAGCGGCGTGTTCGGTGGAGAACCCTGCGCAGCGGCACTGGCCCGATTGGAACAGGCCGGCGGCGTGCGTTTCGCCTATAGCCGGGAGATCCTCCCGGAGCGTTGTGGGGAGCGGTTCGCCGTCAAAAACGCATTCCTTTCGGAGGTGCTCGACCGCTTGTTTCCCGAGGGGCGTCCTGTACGAAGAGATGGGCGGGCAGATCGTTTTGTACGCGGACAACCGGCCGCGGCGCTCGGGATTCCGTTTGTACGGCTTCGTGCGCGACGAAGAAACGGGCGAGCTGATCCTCGGCGCCACGGTGCGCTCGACTCTGGGCGGTACGGTCCAGACCAACGAGCACGGATTTTTTTCGCTGGCCCTGCCCGGGGGAAGTCGCGACACCTTTCGGTTGTTTTTCGCATACCCCGGATATGAAGTTGCCGAACGCACCTTCGCGGCGCTGCGGCAAGACACCTTGATCGTCGAGCGTTTGCGGCCCATCAGCGACTCCCTCGGGGTCTTGGTGGTGACCGCGGAAAGAGCGCGCCTCTACGGCGGCGGCGGTCGGCCGAGTTTGGCCGAACTGGACGGAGCACAGCTTCGGCGGGGCGTTTCGCCGTTGGGGCCGGCCGATGCCTTCCAGCAGTTCCAGCAATTGCCGGGCGTGCAGGGTGGCGTGGAGGGCGCCACCGGCCTGTATGTGCGCGGGGGCAACCTCGACCAGAACCTCGTGCTGCTCGACGGTGCGCCGCTGTACAACCCTTACCATCTCCTCGGGCTGGTCTCGGTATTGCCCACCTCCTCGATCAACCGCATCTCGTTGCACAAGGGCGCCTTGCCCGCCCGTTTCGACGGCCGGACCGGAAGCGTGCTCGATGTCCGTCTGCGGGAGGGCAACGCACGCGAATGGCAGGGAGAAATGGGCCTCGGGCCGACTTTGGCCTCGGCGCATGTGGAAGGGCCCATCCTGCGCGACCGCACCACGGTGCTGTTGGCCGCCCGCCGCAGCACCGTGGACTGGTTTACCGGGCTGGCCTCTCTTTGGGCTACCGATCTTCCGCGGCGCAAGACCGACATCGGCTACTCGCTGTTCGACTTGAACGGCAAACTCTCGCACCGCTTTTCCGAGCGCGACCAATTGACCTTATCGTGCTATTCGGGCGGAGAGCAGTACGGATACCGATCCCGGGATCGCCTCGCGGGCGTGCAGCCCGCCACCGATTCGCTCGACAACGACAACCGGGTCGATTGGAGTAACCTAACGGCTTCCCTGTCGTGGCGGCACACCTACCATCCGCGGCTGTTCGGCAACGCCTCGTTCACCTTCACGCGCTATCGATTCCGCCATTTCGTCCTCGACGCCCGCTATGCGGACGGCGGTTATGCGCTGTACCACCGATCCGCCCGTACGCGGATACAGGATTTCGCGGTGGCCCACGATTGGAAATACACGGCCGACAACGCGCTGACCGTCCGCTTCGGCACCCAATGGACCCTCCATCGGTTCAATGTTTTCCAAACGGTCGTTTACGACGAGATGCCGTTGGCCGATTTCGGGGCCTTTCGCGATTCGCTCGCGCGCAACAACCTGTTTCTGGAAATACCGTCCGCATGGTGCTTGGAGGGACAACTTTTCGCGGAGGCGGAATGGAACTTGGGCCGGGGCTGGGACTTGGAGGCGGGATTTTCCGCGACCTTGTTCGGGACCGACAGTTTGTATTGGGGCCTGATGCCCCGTTTTGTGCTCGGCAAGGCCTGGGCCGGCGGACTGCGCTGGACCTGTTCGACCGGCGGGGCCAACCAGTACCTCCACCAGCCCGTGAGTTCGACGCTGATCCTTCCGAGCGACCTATGGGTGTACGCCTCCAGAGGAGTTCTTCCCCAGCGGAGCGTGCAGGCCACAACAGGGCTGGTGTACGAGGGCGCGGAGAATTGGCGGTTTTCGCTCGAAGCCTATTGGAAACATCTGTGGAGCGTGGCGGCCCAGCGGCCCGGCGCGCGGGATTTGGACGATCCGGCGCCCAACTGGCGGCAAAGCGTCATCCAGGGCGGCGGCGGCGGGCAGGGGCTGGAGTGTGCGGTCGAAAGGACGGGCGGGCGACTGACCGGATCGCTGGGATATGCCCTGAGCTGGGCCTGGCGGCAATTCGACGAACTGAACGGAGGCCGGCCGTTTCCTTTCCGGTTCGATCGCCGGCACGCGCTCAATGCTCAGTTGCACTGGCAGATCAACGGGCGGTTGTCGGTCTCCGCGGCGTGGCGGTTCCTGTCGGGCAGTCCGACGGGCGGCGCCGTGTCGCTTTCTCCGGGCATTTCCCCCGAAGAGAGCCCGATCTTGTTGGAAAGCGTGGCGGCATTCCGCCTGCCCGCCGTTCATCGGCTCGACCTGGCTTTGGTGTACAAAAAAGAAAAAAAGCAGGTGGACCACTTGCTCCAAGTGGGGCTTTTCAATGCGTACAACCGCATCAACCCCGCCTACGCCCGTTTTTCGCAGAACGCTTTCGGCGATTACCGGTATAGTTATGTGGGTTTTCTGCCCATTTTGCCCCAAGTGCACTGGACCATGCGGTTCCATTGAACCCAAAATTGTCATTGGGAAAAATTTCTAATGGCCGCCATTAAAGATTCTCGGTTGTAAGAAATTGAAATACAGTCTATAGAGAACTGTTGAGCTCCTCGAAAACAAAGACCGACCTGTAAGGAATTCTTACGGCCCAGCCGGCCTTCGAGAAAATCCCGACAGCGCGGCTTTTGGTAGCGGGCCTGAGCGAAAAACCTGTTTGAAGATTTGCGGCAAACGAGGTCG
>JBEIJQ010000060.1:0-18260 GCA_040380145.1 Lewinellaceae bacterium
ACCATGGTGAAGGATACGCCGTTCACGGTTTCGGTGTAGGTGTTGTTTTGGGCAGACAAGGGAAGCAAGCCCCCTGTGCAGACGGATGCGAAAAGCAAAGCCTGCGAAAAAAATCCCGGTCGAAAAATGTGTTTCTTTTGCATGAAATTGAAATAGTTGAAAAAAATGAGATTTGAAAAATTGGATTCGAGCGCTGGCGGAGGCAATAAGCGTACCAGTTTGGGGAGATGAGCACAAATGCCCCCCTTGCTGAACTGCCCATGCCGGACTCTCACTTGTCTCACTGGGAGGCGAGGCGGAGCCCCACGGTGAAAGTGCGGAAATCGGGGGCGTTGCCAATTCGAGAAGATACCCGACAGTTCAGCGAGGCATCGAGAAAACAGCCTCCGCGGTACACCCGGTCAGAGCCCGCAACGGGCCCTTTGGGATTCGTCTGACTGCCCGTTGTGTAATCACCGTACCAATCCGAACACCACTCCCATACATTCCCCGACATATCGTATAAGCCCAGCTCGTTGGCCTTCTTGCCCTTCGCAGCATGCAATTTGAAATCAGGATCATCACACCACGCCACTTCCCCAATCTCATTGCTTCCGCTGTATTTGTACCCGCGGCTTTTATTGCCTCCTCGGGCAGCATACTCCCACTCAGCCTCCGTAGGCAAGCGATATGTTTTGCCCGTAAGGGTGTTCAGTTTTTTGATAAAATCTTGCGCATCCTCCCAGCTCACCATCTCTACCGGACATTCGTCGCAATCCTTGAAATCGCTCGGATTATTTCCCATAACCGCTCGCCACAAAGCCTGCGTCACCTCTGCCTCACCAATCCTGAAATCCGACAACCCCACTCGGTGCGAAGGACTTTCATCGCTGACACATTCCGCCCCCTGCTCAGCCGTGCAGCCCATCGTAAAGGTACCGCCCTGCACCCGCACCATGGTGAAGGACACGCCGTTCACGGTTTCGGTGTAGGTGTTGTTCTGGGCGAAAAGCGGAATACAGAAAAACATGCTCGCCAGCGCGACCAACAAGCGGCCATGTGAAAAAGTCATTCGGAAAATGATGGGACTTTTCATAAAAATCGATTGGATCGGATGAAAAATGGGGTTTGAAAATGGGATTCTGTTTTGGGCGCCTTTAACTGATCACTGGGAAGCAAGGCGAAATCCGAGGTTGTTTCCGCCGCCATCGGCAAAACCGCCCCCTCGAAAGGTGACCCGACAAACATCACGGTCTCCTCCCCATCCGCCGCCCCTGGCCACGCGGCGAGAGCCGGTCGTGGGTCCCGTTGGATTTGTTTGGCTCTGGGATGAAAAAGCCCCGTACCAATCCGAACACCACTCCCACACATTGCCCGACATATCGTAAAGGCCCAATTCGTTCGGTTTTTTGTCCTTGACGGAATGGGAACTGCCCTCCGAATTTTCACTCATCCACGGTACTTTATAGACAAATGGGCTGCCGCTGTATAGGTTGCCCTTTGCTTTCCTCCCGCCGCGCGATGCAAATTCCCACTCCGCTTCGGTCGGCAGACGGTACGATTTGCCCGTCTTTGCGTTCAGTTCTTGGATAAAACGCTGGACTTCGATCCAGGTAACATTGTCGATCGGACAAGCGGGACAGGTTGATTCCTGCCACGGGATTGCCCCCATCAAAGCCCACCACAAAGCCCGCGTCACCTCTGTCTCCCCGATCCGGTAATCCGATAAGGTCACCTCATGGGCCGGCCTTTCATCATCTTCACAATGTCCGGTTTGGTCCCGCGTACAACCCATCGTAAATGTTCCACCATGAACCTGCACCATGGTGAAAGACACGCCGTTCACGGTTTCGGTAAAGGTGTTGTCTTGGGCACACAAATTACAGGCGAGTGCAAAGCTCCAGAACGCCAAGATGTTATGGGCTCGAAAAAAAGTCGGGGAATCGTGCACGGCTATGGAATTTTCGCAAAAAAATCCGCTCATTCTAAAAACCATGCCAATATCTCCTTTTTTTCAAAAAAAATCCCCCCAAAAACCTGTCAACTGAAAATCCTTCGCCTCACCCTTTCTCCTCTGCGTGGTCGTAGGTACCGAAAATCTTGTCCCACAACGTGAAAGTGGAGGAATAGTTGGCCGTCACTTTGGAGTGGTGAAAATCGTGGTGCTCCACGGTTCCGTAAAAGGGAATGTACTGTGCGATCAACGAGCGGGTACCGCTGTGGATGTCCACCTCGTGGAGGTTGCGGAAGGCCACGTAGATCCAGAACGAGAGGGCGTTCACGGGGGAAAAAAGGCTGATCACCAACAAACCGAACACGATCCCAATGGTGCCCAACATCCATTCCAGGGGGTGCACATAGATGAATTCCAACGGGAAAGGCTGGGTGGCCTGGTGGTGGATGCGGTGTATTTTTTTGTACAAAAAAGGCACCCGGTGCAGGGCGGAATGATAAAAGTAAAAGTACAGGTCGTCCAAGACCATGAGGCCGAGCACCTGCGCGGGCACCAGCCACCAATGGGCGGGGGCCGACTGATCAAAGAGCCCCTGACCGAAGTACAGCCCCACGCCCGATAGCAGAAACATCAGGGCGATGTTGAGGCCGATCAAGGGCAAACGCTCCCAAAAATGGCCGGGCTTGTGGCGGCGCGTTTGGATCGAGAGCGGCTTGAGCCAATCGGTGTACAGAACGAGGTAGGTATAGATCCCACCGATCAGGATCGAAAAAAAGGAAATGGCGAGAGAGATGGCGATGAACTGCATAAGGCACTGGTCTGAAATGAAAAAACCTCAACGGGTAGCGTACACATTGTAGATACGGGAATCCCGCATGGCGTCTTCTTCCTCGGCGACGACCTGCGGAAAACCTGCGTGGTCGCGCAGCAGAGCCACGACCTTTTCCAAGCGGCCGTCGTGGTCGAACACTTCGGCAACCACTTGCCGGACAGCGGGCCACTGTTCCGGAGCGACTCCTTTGAGCACATCGAGTTCGGCTCCTTCGCAATCCACCTTCAACAGGTCGATGCGTTGGACGCCCTCTTGGCGCAGCACGTCCGCAAGGGTCACGATGGGCGCTTCCACCTGCACGCTTTGGGCCTGCATGCGCTTGGCGAACCATTTGGCCATGAAGGCGGGCAGGTAGCGGGCGAACCACAGTTCGTCGGGCAGGCTGCGGATCTGGCTGAGCGTGGCTTTTTCGAGGGCGCCGGGGTTGTTGTCCCACATTTCGGGGTGGGCGGTCGAAAGGGCCGGAGCGTTGGGGTAGTAGCGGAAAGAGAGCTTGCCGGGCTCTTGGCCGACCCCTGCGCGGAAAGCACGGAAACGGCCCTTGCCGAATTTGTTCGCATTGGCCTCGCATACCTCAAAAATGGCCGGTACGGGCTCAAAAGCATACACGCGGACATTTGGGAACTGCTGGCAGGCACGCACGCCGAAAACACCGATGTTGGCCCCGACGTCGAAGACTGTATCGCCGTCCCGCAGCGCAATGCCGTGCTTGAAATAACCTTTTACGTGGCTGTCCAAAACCTTGGCCTCGAAAGAGCGCAGACAAAAGACTTCGGTGCCGTCTTGAAGAGAAGTGCTTTGCATGGAGAAAAAACTGGTGGGTGTGCGGAGTAGAGTTTCAATGAAAACAAAGCCCTTGGATCTCGTGGAAAACGTCGTGGAGCTTGGTGATCTTCTCCTTGACCGTTTCGTCCTTGGCCTTTTTGCCGATGAGTTTTTCGAGTTCGGCGGAGCCGCTCACGAGGCGGCCAATCGCGTCGCGGATCGAGGCGTTGTCGAAAGAGGCGGGGATTTTGCCGGCTTGGAGCAACAATGCCTTGGCGTGCATTTCACCGATACGGGCGCGGATGGGTTGAAGGTCGCCCTCCTCGGCGGGGTGGAAAGTTTGGGCCATCACCTGGTGGAAATCCTTCAGTTCGGCCCAAGCATCCAGCTCGATCATTCGGAGCAGGGGGTCGTTGAGGGCGATCTCGTAGTTTTTGGCCACCTCTTCCCAGTTGATCACGTTCCAAACGGCGGAAAGGTAATCGCCGCGCTTGTTTTGATACTTGAGGTAGTAGGCGTGCTCCCAGACATCGATGCCCAAAATGGGGATGCCGCGCTCTTTGGAAACGTCCATGATCGGGTTGTCCTGGTTGGGCGAAGAGCAAACGGCCAGTTTTTTGTCGGTCGTCAGGTACAGCCAGGCCCAGCCAGAACCGAAGCGGGAAAGGCCCGCTTGGGACATGGTCTTTTTCAGGCTGTCCAACGAGCCGAAAGTGGCCGTGAGCGCTTGTCCGAACTTGCCGGAGGGATCCAAGGGGCGTCCGCCGGGGGCCAGCACCCGCCAGAAGTGGGTATGGTTGTAGTGTCCGCCGGCGTTGTTGCGCACGGCGTCGCCGGCGCGGCCCGCCCGCAGGAGCAAGTCGGTTAGGGCCAATTTCTCGTATTTGTGCCCCGTGAGGGCCTTGTTCAGGTTGTTGACGTAGGCCTGATGGTGCTTTCCATGGTGGATTTCCATGGTCTGGGCGTCCACGTGCGGTTCGAGCGCCTTGAAGGCATAGCCCAGTTCAGGCAGCGAAAAGGGAGCCTGGGCGCGGAGCACGAGCGCGAACGCGAGGAAAAGTCCCGTCAGCCACTGATTTTTAGTCATTTCTGAAAAAAATTTTTTCGGTAAAAAAAACAGGTGCATCTGTCTTCACAAAGGTACACAAAAGCTCAACGTTTGACCCATTTTTCGCATTCAACGGCATGAAACAGAATGGCCGCGACGGCCACGCACACGGACAGTTCGATCAGCGACAGCGGAGATGTGTTGAAAAGCGGGTTCAAAAACGGCACATATACGACGGCCAGTTGCAGCAACAGGGTGGCCGATACAGAAGCCAGCAGAAACGGATTCGAAAAAAAACCCACTTGAAAAACGAAGGATCTTTCGCTGCGGACGGCCAGGGCGTGGGCCATTTGCAGAAACGAAAGCGAGGTGAAGACCATGGTCTGCCAGTGTTCGCGGCCGGTGCCCAGCGCCCAGGCCTGTATCCCGAGGGTCAGCCCGGCCATCAGCAGGCCGACCCAGAGGATATGGAAACCGAGGCCTTGGGAAAAGAGACTTTCTCGGGGCGGGCGGGGCGGACGTCGCATCAAGTCCTTTTCGGGCGTTTCGTTGGCGAGGGCGATGCCGGGCAGCCCGTCGGTGACCAGATTGATCCAGAGGATCTGGATCGGCAGCAGGGGCATCGGCATGCCGACCAGCGGAGCCAACAAGATGATCCACACCTCGGCACTGTTGCAGGTGAGGATGTAGCGCACGAATTTTCGGATGTTGTCGTAGATCCGCCGGCCTTCTTCGACGGCCTTCACGATGGTGGCGAAATCGTCGTCGAGGAGCACCATTTCGGCTGCTTCCTTGCTCACATCGGTACCGTTGATGCCCATCGCCACGCCGATATCGGCGGCTTTCAGCGAGGGCGCGTCGTTGACCCCGTCGCCGGTCATGGCCACGAAATGCCCTTTTGCCTGCAAGGCCCGCACGATGCGCAGTTTTTGTTCGGGCGAAACGCGGGCGTACACCGCCGTGTTTTCCACTTGGGCGGCGAAAGCGGCCTTGTCCAAACGGTCTAATTGTGCGCCGGACAGCACCTGTTCGCTGCCGGTAAGTATGCCGATGTCCGCGGCGATGGCGCAAGCCGTGGCGGGGTGGTCGCCGGTGATCATCACGGGACGGATACCGGCCGTCCGGCATTGTCCGATCGCCGGGCCGACCTTTTCGCGGGGCGGATCCATCAGACCCACGAGGCCGGCCCAGCGGAACTCCTTTTCCAGTTCATCGGAGACCATGTGGCCGGGCAGTGCGTCGAGCAGGCGGTAGCCGAAGGCCAGCACGCGCAGCCCTTCGGCGGCCCATTGGCGGGCCGTCCGGTCGAGTTCGGCGGCCTCCTCGCCGGATTCCAGCAGGGCAGCGATGGCCTCCGGAGCGCCTTTGCCGAGCAGCAGGATGCGGTCGCCGAACTGGTGGACGGTGGTCATGCAGCGCCGGTCGGCATCGAAGGGGAGTTCGGACAGGCGCGGAAAGCAATCCACGAGGTGGCGGTAGGTGTCCTCCCCTATTTCAGCCAAAACGCCTTTCACGATGGCCGCCTCGGTGGGTTCCCCCCGAAAAGAGCCTTTGTCGAGCTCCACGTCGTGGTTGAGGGCCATGGCCAAGTGAAGGGGCAGGTGGTCGAGATCCCAGTAGGGCGAGCGATGGACATGCAGCCGGGCCGCCCGCATCTCGTTGAGGGTGAGGGTCCCGGTTTTATCGGTGCAGATGAACGACACGGAACCGAGGGTTTCCACGGCGGGCAAGTGGCGCACCAGCGCCTTTTGGCTGGCCATGCGGGCGGCGCCCATAGCGAGACCGACCGTCAGCAGGGCGGGCAGGGATTCCGGGATGGCGGCCACGGAAAGGCCGATCGCCGTCAATAACATCTGCACAGGTTCTTCTCCACGCAGCCATCCGGCCAGAAAAACGATGGCACTGACCAACAGGATCAGGTAGGTGAGTTTTCGGCCAAAGGCCGCCATCCGTTTTTTCAGGGGCGTATCGGTCGTTTCGGTGCCGAGGAGGTCCGCGATTTTTCCCAGTTCGGTGCGCGTTCCAGTGGCTACCACCACGGCGCGGGCGCGTCCGTTCGCTACGAGGGTTCCTTTGTAAGCCATGTTCAGCCGGTCTCCGAGCGGCGAGTCCGAATCTGCAAGGGCCTCCGTGCGTTTGTCCACTGGCACGGACTCGCCGGTGAGCGCCGACTCGTCCACCTTCAGGGCATGTGCATCGAACAGGCGCATGTCGGCCGGCACCGCGTTGCCGGCCTCGAGCTGGACTACGTCGCCGGGCACGAGCTCGGAGGCGTCCAAGACCGTCGAGGCGCCATCGCGGAAAACCGTTGCCTTGGCGGTGCCCATTTTTTTCAGGGCGTCCAGCGCCTTTTCGGCCCGATAGGTCTGTACGAATCCGATAACGGCGTTGAGCAGCACTATCGCGGCGATCACAAAGGCATCGACCACATCGCCCAAGGCGGCCGACACGACCGCGGCCGCCAAGAGGATCAGGATCATCACATCCCTGAACTGGTCCAAAAAAAGAAGCCACGGCGAGCGCTTGGATGGTACCGGCAGTTCGTTGGGGCCGTACAAGGCCGTTCGGGCCTCCACCTCCGCCGCTGCCAATCCGCCCGGGGCAGAGGCCAGTGCCCGAAATACTTCCGGAGCGGACATGGTATGGTAACGAGTCTCCTTCAAGCGAATGGCTGGCTTTTGTTTCAATGGAGCGTTTTCACAAAGTTAATCGCAAAAAGACATCCAAACATATTTTTGTTATCCAAATGGTCTTCCTGCGTCGGTCCGATGCTTCCCAGGATTATTTTTGTGAAAAAAAATGGGAAACTTCGTACGACTACTGCTGGCCATTGCTTTGACCTTGCCTTTTTCGGCGCGATCGGCGACATTTTTTCTTCCAGTGGATCCCGATTCAGCAGGGCGGCGGCCAGCACATTCCAAAGGTCCGATCAGCGTACCGAAAAACGAGGCAGCCACCCCGAACATCGATTTTCCGTACACAGCTCTCCGCGGATCGGCCGTGCTTCGCCGCGCTGTTGTTAGCGTCCTGCGTTCGGCGGCCGATCGGCCCGACCAAGATGCCAAAACTGATGTTTGCGCGATCCTGTCCTTCGTGTTCGGCGCCCTCACACTGACCAACCCCTACACGGCCCTGCCCTTCGGAATAGCCGCCATCGCCCTCGGATTGGCAGCGCTGCGTCGGATCGAAACCAGCGGCCGCAAGGGGCGCGGCTTGGCCATCGCCGGCATCGCCATGGGATTTCTTTTCCTGCTTTTCTGGCTGATCATGGTCGTGCTGATGGTCCTGCTCATTGGCTTTTATCTTTTTCATATTTTTTATTTTTTTTAGAAAATAAAGTTAAAAAATTATTTCGAGAAAAAAAATTCGTTTTATTCTTTTATAAAAAACTATAAATAAAATACTTGAAAAAAATTTATTTTGTTGGAAAGCAAAATCGACCGTGGAAGAAAAAGCCCTATTTTTGTAACAACGAGATACCGAAAACCATGAACCCTGTACGACCGCTGCCAGAGGGCGCTTTGGTGCGCGAAGGCCAATACAGCATCGCCGCACCGCTCGATCTGAACGGATTTGTGCTCACCTATCGGGCCCATCGGACCGATGACGGCGAGGCCGTTCTGTTGAAAGAATTCTGCCGTCTTTCCCCCACGGACGGCCGATCGGAGGACGGAGCCTTGCCCAACAAAGCCAAGATGAGCGCCCAACGGCTGCGGTTCCTGTTCGAGCAGTCGCTTTTGCAGGGCCAAGATCCGTACCCTTTGCCGGGCGTCGTCCGTATGCTGGACCGTTTCTCGGAGGGAAACAGCCTTTTCACGGTGTTGGCGCATGTTCCCGGGGAGTTGATGCAGGGGCACTTGGACGGTCGGGAAAACGGCGCGTTGCCGCCCTTGGAAGCGGTGAGAACGGTGGTGCAACTGGTCCGGGCACTGGCGGAGTGGGAGGAGGTGCGTTCGGCGTACCTGCCGCCGGAGATCGTTTTGCAGGTGAACCTCCATCCGGGCAGTGTCCTGCGGCAGCCAGGAGGACAACCCGTCCTGCTGCACGTGGGCAGCGATTTTCCCGTGCCGGGCTATGTGGCCCCGGAGCGATTGGCCCCGGGCGGTCGGGCAACTACGGCCACGCCGGTGTATGCCTTCGGGGCGCTGCTGTACCGATTGCTCACGGGCAACCAGCCGCCGGAAACTGCCGGGCGCTGTCCGGTGGACAAATGGCCGGGGCTGTTGCTCAACCCCGGTTTTCCGGAGGGACTGGCCCCGGTAGTGATCAAATCCATCCAAACCAACGGAGCCAACCGTTACCCCAACATGGGGGAAATGGCCGAAGCCTTGGGGCGGTTCGTGGAGAAGCCGGAGGCGGCGAGGTTCACCGAAACCGTGAACGGGGTTTCATTCGAGATGATTTTGGTGCGCGGGGGCACTTTTGTACCGGGACACGGCGGCCTCGGCGAAAAAACCGCCTCGAACGGATCGGGCAGCACAAGCCCGGTGACGCTGGACGATTTTTTCATCGGCGAAACGGTGGTGACCGTCGCCCTTTGGCGAGCGGTGATGCAACCCGCAGAGGAGGTTGTCACCGCCGCCGATTGTCCGGTGGAGGGCGTCAACTGGTACGAGGCCCAGCGCTTCGTCCGCCGACTGAGCTACGAGACCGGCCGCGCATACCGCCTGCCCACGGAAGCCGAATGGGAATACGCCGCGCAGGGAGGCCCGGACGCGCAACGATATGCGTTCGCGGGCAGCGAAGAGCTCGACGAAGTCGGTTGGTACCGCAACAACTCGGAAGGGTTTTTGCGGCCGGTGAAACAAAAAAAGCCGAACTCGCTGGGGCTGTTCGACATGAGCGGCAATGTGTGGGAATGGTGCGAGGACTGGTACGCGCCCTACCCCACCTTTCCGAGGCACAACCCGCGCGGACCGGAAAATGGGACCCACCGCGTGGCGCGGGGCGGCTGCTATTTCGACCGGGCCCTCCTGTGCCAGATTTCCGAGCGGCGGTCGGATTATCCGGGTGCGCGGTACGGCTGTCCGGGTTTGCGGCTGGCGCTCGGCCGACGGGGCTGAAAAACGACGGGCCGCGACCGAAAACGGTCGCGGCCCGTTGGGCTTTTGCCGGGCAGCAGTGCTCGCAAGATCAGTCTTCGACGATCTGGTACAATTCGGGATGGGCGAGGATGTACTGCTGCTTGTCGGGGGGCGCTTGGTTGAAGACCGAGCGTTTGATGATGATCATGTCGGGCGACCTGATTTCTCCTTGGTTTTGCGACTGGTTCTGCCCCGAGGCATCACCGGGGTTGGGTGCCGGAGCGGTATTGGGCGGAGCGTTCAAGTTGGCATAGGCTTGGTACTCCTCCGGGAATTTTTCTACCCATTCACGCTTGCGCTCGTCGTAGTTGGGATCGTCGGGGCGGGGCTGGTGGGGCATGAAGCCATCGGCATCGGGCTTGAGACGGTCTGCCGGATCGATGGGCTTGATGGGCTGGACCTGGGTGGTCGTGGATTCCAGTTTTTTCTTGCTGCAGGCTGGCAGGGCAAATACCGCCCAAGTGAGCAGCACGAGGAGGGTCCATGTTTTTTTCATAAAAAAGGAAAGTTGAAAATGTGCCGTATTTTCCCCAAAAATAGTCATTTCCCGCTATCTTGGCCGATCGAAACCGATTTTTTTCGAGATCCCTCCGGCCATGTCCCTATTCAAGAACCTTTTTTCAAAAGATCCGTCACAACTGCTACGCGATCTTGCGGCGGAGCGTGAAGCGAGCAACCACAAAAAAGCCCTCGAGATCGCCGAAAAACTCTTGGCGCTCGATTCCGAAAACGACCGCTACTTGTACGAAAGGGGCATTTGCCACCTCAAACTCGGTGCCTACGGAGCGGCCGAACAGGATTTCACCCGGGTGCTGGCGCAACGCGGAGGTGCGGACGCCGAAGCACTGCTTGCCCGCGCGCAAGTCCGTTTGTTGGACCAACGGCACGACGAGGCCTTGGAAGACTTCCACGCAGTGGCCGAAAGCGATTCGGAAGCCGCAGCCGAGGCGTGGTATGCGATGGGCGTGCTGTTGCAAGGACTGGAACGGCACGAGGAGGCCGTGAACTGCCTGATGAACGCCACCGAAACGGGACAAGGGTTTCCGCAGGCCAACTACCTGTTGGGCTGTACGTACAACCAGCACGGAGAGTACGAAAAAGCCGAAGAGCAGTTCTCCATTTTGTTGGTCAAAAACCCGGATGTCGCCGATCTGTACTACAACAGAGGATTCGCGCGATTCCATCTGGAGCAATACGCAGAGGCCATCGAGGACTTCGCGCGGGTATGCGAACTGGAGCCCGGGTCCGGCGACGCGCACTACCAGATCGGAGTGTGCCACCACCGGCTCGGACAGACCGATCCGGCCATCGAGCACTTGGAAAACGCGGTACGGCTCGGGTACGAAGAGGCGCAAAAAGCCCTCGACGAGTGGTACCCATTTGAAGAAAACAACTGATTTTTGCCGCTCCGAACGGCCACACACCCACTTACCATGAAACAAGTCCTATCGCTCATCCAGCCCACCGGCGACCTCCACCTCGGCAATTATTTCGGCGCCGTGGAAAACTGGATCCGCCTGCAAGAAAATTACCGCTGCACCTTCGGAGTGGCCAATTACCACTCGATGACGATGCCCTACAAGGCCGATACCCTGCGCGAAAATACCTGGAAGATGATCGCGTACCTGATGGCCTGCGGCGTGAAACCCGAATCGCTCTTCATCCAATCGCTGGTGCCCGAACACGCCGAACTCTCCTGGATCCTCGGCTGCGTGACCTCCTTCGGCGAACTGTCGCGGATGACCCAGTTCAAGGACAAGAGCCAGCAGCTCCAAGACCACGACAGCGACGCGACGGTCACCACGGGTTTGTTCAGCTACCCCGTCCTCCAAGCCGCTGACATCCTGATTTACCGGGCCGATTTCGTGCCCGTGGGCGCCGACCAGGCCCAGCACCTGGAACTGACGCGCAACATCGCCCAGCGCTTCAACCACCAGTTCGGCAAGGAGTATTTCCGGATGCCCGAACTGCTGCTGACCGAATTTCCGAAGATTATGTCACCGGCCGATCCGACCCGCAAAATGTCGAAGAGCCTCGGCGAAAAGCACTACATCAGTCTTTTCAGTGACGAGGCCCGGATCCGCAAACAGATCCAATCGGCCGTGACCGACACGGGCGAGCCCACGAACGGCGAAATGAGCGCCGGCGTCAAAAACCTGTTCGAACTGCTGAAAGCCTGTCGCGCCACCGAGGCGCACGACAGTCTGATGGCCGATTACGAGGCCCGCAGCCTGAAATATGTGGCCCTGAAACAGGCCGTGGCCGATGCCGTCGTGGGTCTCAGCGGCCCCATCCGCAAACGGTACGAGGAACTTTCCGCCGACAGGCGAGCCATGAAAGACCGCATCAAGGCCTCCTCGGCCGAGATCCGGAAAACGGCGCAGCAGACGCTGAAGGAGGTGCGGGAGATCGCCGGGGTGGTGTGAGGGTTTCTGTTTTTTTCTGAAACTGCATCGGACGATCCTTTGCCGCAAGCGGCAAGATTGAGTACAGATTATTACACTTTAAGACAACCTTAACGCACCAGCCCTCCCCTTTTGCAAACTATATCGCCACCTATGCGCGTTATAGGTGCATAGAAAAGGTTTTTAGAAGGTTTAAGGTTTTAATTGGGTGTTTATTAGTGAAAGCCCGCCTCCGCAAGGAGGCGGGCTTTCTGTTGGGCGGGATCAGGTCTCCTTTGCGGATGTGTAGAACCGGGCCCAACAGAAGATCGACAGGGCGGTGGCCGGCGCCACGACCCACCAATGGACGCCCTCCCAGACAGAAGTCGCCGCGGCTTGGTCGTCGCCGTAGAAATACATGGCGCAGACCTGGGCGGAGTTGAACAGCGCGTGCAGACAGATCCCCGTCCAGAGGCTCCCCGTTCCGTAGGCCAGCCACCCGAAGGCGGCCCCGAGCAGGAACCTGGGCAAAAAACCCGCCGGATCGAAGTGGGCGGCGGCAAACAGCACCGCCGCGATCCAGATGCCCGCCCGACTGCCCGGAAAATGCTCCGAGAGCAGGCGCTGAAAGGCCCCGCGGTAAACAAATTCCTCGAATACGGCCGGGGCCAATCCGAGGACCACCAGCGTAAAGGCCAGGTCGCCCGGGCCTTCTATGTGCAACAGCGCGCCTAATCGCGCCGAGTCGTCCGCCACTTGTCCGACGAGCTGCCGGTTCAAGGCGTACAAAAAATGCGCGAAGGGCAGCATCGCAACGAACCCGGCCACGCCCCACCCCGTCGGCACGGCCTTGGGCCAGCGGTCGAGGCGCAGAAATTCCGCCACCCGCCCTTGGCGGAAAAGCGCCGCGAAGATCAGTATCGGAAACAGCAGGCCGATCATGTTGGTGACGAGGGCCAGCAACTTGAAGGCAAAGGCCATGTCGCGGTGCTGCCCCTGCCCCATTTCTTCGAGTATCCGGGAAAAATCCTCCGGCGTGCCGAAGCCCAAGGGCTGCAACAGCAGCATGGCCGTCAACTGGGCGAGCACCGCCCAAAAAAACAGGTGGAGCAACAAAAAGCGGATCAGATCGTTCTGCACGGGTTCGGGTTCGGGTCAATGACTGGGCAAAAATAGCCTTTCGCGGCCCAATACCAACGAAACGGACGATTATCGCTACTTTTGCACCGCTTTTCCCCACCGAAAAACAACGCCCGAAAATGGTCCGCATAGGACAAGTGGACATCGCCGAATTTCCCCTGCTGCTCGCCCCGATGGAGGACGTGAGCGATCCTCCGTTTCGGTATCTGTGCAAGCAACAAGGGGCCGACCTGATGTACACCGAGTTCATCTCCTCGGACGGACTGGTGCACGACGCCAAATCCTCGCTGCAGAAACTGGACATCTTCGATTACGAGAGGCCCATCGGCATCCAGTTTTTCGGCGCCCAGCTGGAGAGCATGGTACAGGCCGCGGAGATCATCCAAGCGCACGACCCGGACCTCATCGACATCAACTACGGCTGCCCCGTGGCCAAGGTGGCCTGCAAAATGGCCGGCGCGGGCCTGTTGCAGGACGTGCCCAAGATGGTGGCCATGACCGCCGCCATCGTCAAGGCCACCCACAAGCCCGTGACCGTGAAGACCCGCCTCGGCTGGGACGAGCGCACGATCAACATCCTCGAAGTGGCCGAAAGGCTCCAGGATGTGGGCGTGCAGGCCCTGACCATCCACGCCCGCACCCGCAAACAGATGTACAAGGGCGAGGCGGATTGGTCGTGGATCGCCAAGGTCAAGGAAAACCCGCGCATGCACATCCCCATTTTCGGCAATGGCGATGTGGACTCGCCCGAAAAAGCACTCCGCTACCGCCAAACCTACGGCGTGGACGGCATCATGATCGGACGCGCTTCGATCGGATACCCGTGGATATTCCGCGAAGTCAAGCACTACTTCGCCACCGGCGAAACCCTGCCCCCGCCCACCATCGCCGAACGGGTCGAGGCCGCCCGCGAACACCTGCGCCGGTCCATCGAATGGAAAGGCCCCAAACTCGGCATCGTGGAAATGCGGCGGCACTATACCAACTACTTCAAGGGCCTGGCCAACATCAAAGAATACCGATCGCGCCTCGTCACCGAAGAAGCGCCGGAAACTCTTTTTGCCGTGCTCGACGAAGTGGAGGCCGTTTATTCCGCTGAAGTCTGATTTTTTTTGCAAAAAACAAACAAAACCCTTTGGCCATGCCGAAATAGGTTTATCTTTGCCGCCGCTTAAAAGCAGAACCATTGCATCAACCACGAAAAAAGGCGATTTTATGAATCCCACCATTCAATACGTACAAGAACAGCTCCTGAACCTTCCGAACTTTCCGAAGTTCAGCTTTGGAGACAACGTCACGGTCAATTACAAGATCATCGAAGGCGACAAGTCGCGTATGCAGGCTTTCCGCGGCGATGTGATCCAAATCAACGGCCAAGGCCGCACCAAGACCTTCACGGTGCGCAAGATCTCCAATGGGATCGGCGTGGAGCGTATCTTCCCGTTCTCTTCCCCCAACATCGAGAGCATCGAAGTCAACAAATACGGCCGCGTCCGCCGCGCCAAGTTGTACTACTTGCGCGAAGCCCGCGGCAAAAAAGGCCGTATCCGCGAGAGAAAAACGGCGCGCTGATCTCAAGCGCACCTCAAGATGCCCCCACCGCGGCGTCTTCTACGAGCAGTCGGTCTGTCCACCAACAGTCCGACTGCTTTTTTTTGTTTTCCTTTCGAGGATCCGAAAAGATGAATTCCTAATCGGCTCCAACCATCCGCCGACATGCGCTTGCCCGGTCTTCCCAATCCCCTGCTCCCCATCGCCGTCCTCGGCGCGGCGATCTTGCTGACGGGTCTGATGCACCTTCCCCATTTCCACAAAGAGCTGATGAGCATTCATGTCTGGCGGCAAACGCAGACGCAGACGACCATCGACAACTTTTTTGAAGAAGACCGCAACATCCTGAATCCCCGGCGAAACAACCGAGGCGACGGAGACGGCATCTTTCGGATGGAGTTTCCGCTGATGCAGTGGCTGGTCGCGGAAACTTACCGGTTTACGGGCAGGTCCATTTTCGTTACGCGGGCGTTCATGTTTTTGATGGGGATCGGTTGTGTGCTGGGGATGTATTTTTTTATAAAAAAAATACTGAAAGACAACCTGTTGTCTGCCCTCAGCGCATGGGCCTTCTGCTTTTCGCCGGCCTTTTACTATTACATGATCAACCCGCTGCCGGATGTTTTTGCGCTGGCACTGGGACTGCACGGACTGGCGTTAACCTGGAAGTCCAATGGCCCCAGACTGCTGTTCGGATTGGCACTGCTGAGCCTTTCGGCCTTGTGCAAACTGCCGTTCGGGCTGTTTTTCTTGGTCCCCTTGGTCCAACAATGGTCGCGGCCCGAGAACGGCCGCCAATGGGCGGGACTGCTCGCCATCGGACTTTTTGGCCTGCCGCCCGTCATTTGGTACGCCTCCGTCGTGCCCGATTGGGCCGGCAATGGCATCGTTCAAGGGCTTTTCAAAAGCCGGGCCTCCGTGGGCGAACTGACCGATTATCTGTTGCACAACCTGGTTTCCACCCTTCCGGAATTGTTGGTCAATTATGCCGCCATGCCGTTTTTCTTGACGGGCGTTTATCTGGCCGTCCGCCGAAACGCCCCTCGCAAATACCCGGAACTCCTGCTGCTGGGACTGGGCCTGACCGCCTATTTCCTTTTTGAGCTGAACATGATCGAAAAAGACCACGACTATTACTTATTCCCGTTTTATCCTCTGTTGTTTTTGGCCGTCGGCCATGGAATACGGGCTTTTTGGGGCCATGCCAATCAAAAGATCCGCCTTGTGGCCGTGGGATTGTTGGCCCTTCTTCCGCTGACCGCCGGGCTCAGGATGCAGACGCGCTGGCAGCCCGAGCGTCCGGGCTTCAACCCCGACCTGTTGGTGCATCAAAGGGCATTGCAACAGGCCGTACCCGCAGATGCCCTGTGCATTGCCGGCAACGATGTGTCCGGATACATCTTTTTTTACTACATCGACAAAAAAGGCTGGGCTTTCCAACAAGACGAGCCGACGGGCACACAGTTGTCCGATTGGAGAAATCGGGGCGCCGGGTATCTGTATTCGGATTCGCGGGAAATCGAAAACCGAGCCACGGCCGAGGGTCTGCTGGACACATTGGTCGCAGAGCACGGCAGCGTACGGGTTTTCAAGCTCAAAAGCCCTCGATGAGCGGAAAACGGCGGTTCAGCTGATCAGTACTTCGCCCGTCATCGCCTCGGGGATGTCGAGGCCCAACAAGGAGAGGATCGTCGGGGCCAAGTCGCCCAATTTGCCCGGGCGCAGGCGCATTTCCTGCTGGTCGGGCGCCACCAAAATGCAGGGCACGGGGTTGGTGGTATGGGCCGTGTTGGGCGTTCCGTCGGGGTTGACCATAAAGTCCGAGTTGCCGTGGTCGGCGATCACGATCGCTGCGTAGCCCTCTGCCGCCAATGTTTCCAGCAGGCGGCCGAGGCAGGCGTCCACCGTTTCGGCGGCTTTGACGGCCGCGGAGAATACCCCCGTGTGGCCAACCATGTCGGCGTTGGCGTAGTTGAGGCAGATGAAATCGGGCCGGTTCGATCGGATCTCGGCCAGGGCCGCCTCGGTGACGCCCTCGGCGCTCATTTCCGGTTGGAGGTCGTAGGTGGCCACCTTGGGCGAAGGCACGATGCCGCGGCGCTCGCCGGGGAAAGGCTCCTCTCGGCCGCCCGAGAAAAAGAATGTCACATGTGGGTACTTTTCCGTTTCGGCCACTCGGAACTGCGTCTTGCCGGCCCTCGACAGCACCTCGCCGAGCGTATCGGAAAGGTCGTCTTTTTCGAAGAGCACGTGCACCCCTTCGAAGGTCTCGTCGTAGCGGGTCATCGTGAGGTAATAGAGCGGAATGCACTCCATGCCGTGCTCCAGCTTGTCTTCCTGCGTGAGCGCGATCGTGATCTCGCGGCAGCGGTCGGTGCGGAAGTTGAAACAGAGCACCACATCCCCGTCTTCGAGCACCGCCAGCGGTTCGCTGTCGTGGTCACAGACCACGATCGGGCGCACAAACTCATCGGTAACACCCTCGCCATAAGACTGTTGCACTTCTCCGATCGGATCGTTGGTCTGCACGCCGTCGCCGTGGACGATCAGATCGTAGGCCAATTTGATCCGCTCCCAGCGGTTGTCGCGGTCCATCGCGTAATAGCGTCCGATCACGGAGGCGATGCGGGCCGGTCCTTTGGCGATGTGGCGCTGGAGGTCGGCCAGATAGCCCGTGCCGCCCGTGGGCGAAGTGTCGCGCCCGTCGAGGAACGCGTGGATGAAGACCTTTTTGAGGCCCTGTTCGGCCGCGATGTCGCAGAGCGCTTTGAGGTGTTCGATGTGGGAATGGACGCCCCCGTCGGAGACAAGGCCCATCAGGTGCACCGATTTGCCGAGCATTTTGGCGTACTCGAAAGCGTCCAGCAGTTCGGGGCTTTCGTGCAGCTCGCGGTCGCGGACGGCCACGTTGATGCGCTCCAGTTCCTGGTACACCACCCTACCGGCGCCGATGTTGAGGTGTCCGACCTCGGAGTTCCCCATTTGTCCGGCCGGCAGTCCGACGGCCTCGCCGTGGGTGACCAGTTCGGAATGGGGGCATTCCCGCCAGAGGCGGTCCATGTTGGGCGTTTGGGCTTGGGCGATGGCACTGACCTTGGGGTCGGGGCCGATTCCCCAGCCGTCGAGGATGAGCAGGGCACAGCGTTCGTAGTGGTGCATGGGAGGGCGATTTTGGTGGTGCAAAGGTAGGGATTTTGAACAAGCGGAGGAACGCCAAACTGCTATCGGCGAGCTAGCCCACCAAGTGATTTGGAGTCTACCCTTTGTTGCCCTGACATCGCCTTTCACTAAAAAACAGTACTTTTTTAAATAATATTCTTCCAAATTTTTTTATAAAAAACTACTAATCATTTTTTTAATAAAAAAACAAAACAAATCCCTATAAAATCTACTAATCAGATAGACCAATTAAAAAAGGGGCTATATCTTTGTGCCGCTGCTCAAAGCCATTTGCTCTCTGTACCGCCCAACCTCTGTTTCATTCGCCCATGGACCGCCACATCAATTTCCGCCACGTGTTCGG
>JBEIJQ010000061.1:0-18128 GCA_040380145.1 Lewinellaceae bacterium
GGAACCACCGCCCCCTGCGGCACTTTTGCTTGGGGCGAATCCGAAGACTACCGCGTGACCGTCGCTGTGGCCAACAACTGTTCGGGCCAGCCCAACGCCGGAACCGCTTCTTCCAGCCCGGCATCTGTTTGCTCCGGCGTGAACTTCTCCCTCAGTGCCACGGGCACTACCATCGGCCAAGGCATCAACTACCAATGGCAGAGCTCGCCGGATGGCACCTCTTGGTCGAACATCGGCGGCGCTACCAATACCTCTTACACCGCCAACCAAGCGGCCGCGACCTTCTATCGGATGATCACCAACTGTACCTTTTCGGGCCAGAGCAATGTGACCAACAGCGTACAGGTGACCATGCAAAATTTCGTGAATTGCTATTGTGCATCCGGTGCTACCAGCACGGCCGACGACGACATCGGAAATGTGACTTTTGCGGGCATCAACAACGGCGTGGCCAATCCGCTGCTGAACAACCCCGCTTCGGCGAATACCTACACCAATTTCACGGCCACGGTGGCCCCGGCCTCTGTGACGCAGGGAGTTAACTACGCGCTGACCGTTACCCAGATCAACCAAGCGGGATTTTATGCTTGCAATGTTTACGCTTATTTTGACTGGAACCAAAACGGAAGTTTCCTCGATGCAGGTGAAACCTACATCATCGGCACTACCGCCGCGGCTACCCAGCAAGTGTCGGCATCGATCGCCGTGCCGCAGAACGCCACGGTGGGCAACACCCGCATGCGGATTGTTTTGGTAGAAACCGCTATCCCTACTCCTTGCGGCACTTACACTTGGGGCGAAACCGAGGATTATCTCGTCAATGTGGTGCTGGGCGTACAGTGCGCCGGCCAGCCGAATGCAGGCACGGCCACTTCTTCGCCGGCCAGCGTCTGCTCCGGTGCCAGCTTCAACCTCGTGGCCAATGGCGTCACGACGGATGTGGGCGTATCCTACCAGTGGCAGAGCTCGCCCGATGGGGTGACCTGGACCGACATGGCCGGGGCCACCGCCACTACTTATTCCACCACCCAAGTGGCCGCCACGCAATACCGCCTGATGACGACCTGCGCCAACTCCGGCCAGAGCAATGTCACCAATGCCTTGACTGTGGCGATGAACTCTTTCTTCAACTGCTATTGCGTCATGGCGCACACGGCAGGCTGCGGCAGCGGCGACATCACCAATGTGACCTTCAACACGCTCAACAACACTACTGCCTGTGCGCCACCGACAGTCGCCAGTTATCCCGCGACTCCGCCCACCACGACCAGTGTGGAACAGTTCCTGATCTATCCGCTGTCGGTCACGACCATTCAGGCTGCAACGATCATTTCCGTTTGGATCGACTGGAACCAAAACGGGGTGTATGAGGTCTCCGAATGGACCCAAGTGTCCACCAACAATGCGGCAGGGGCCACCGCCACCGTCAACATAACGGTGCCCGGTACCGCCCTTCCCGGACAAACGGGCATGCGCATCCGTTCCCGCTTGACCGGCAACGTCAACGGCGCAGCCAATGCCTGTACCTCTATGGGCTCCGGCGAAGGCGAAGATTATGTGATCACAGTGCTCGCGGGAACGCCCTGTGTGGATCCCCCCACCGCGGGCACGGCTGCTTCCAACGATGTGATGGTCTGCTCCGGACAAAACTTCACCCTCTCGGTTACCGGCAACACGGTCGGCGGCGGACAAACCTATCAATGGCAGTCTTCCTCTGACAACGTGACCTGGGCCGATATCGCCGGTGCCGTCAACACGGGCTATACGACCAGCCAGATTGCCGCGACATACTATCGCTTGATGTTGACCTGCGGCTCTACGGTGATCACCAATACCGTGTTCGTGAACATGGAAACCATCCTCAACTGCTACTGTGCCAACAACGCTACCAGCACCGCTGACGACGACATCGGCAATGTGACCTTCTCCAACATCAACAACGGCGTCGCAACCCCGCTGACGAACAACCCCGCTGCGGTGAACACCTACACCAGCTTCACGGCCACTGTTTCGCCCGCACAGGTTACACAGGGCAATACCTACACATTGTCGGTCACCCAGATCAACCAAGGTGGATTTTTCGCCTGCGGCGTCCGGGCGTTCTTCGACTGGAACCAAGACGGCGACTTCGTAGATGCCGGTGAAGGCTATACGATCGGAACCACGGCCGCCGGTACTCAACTTGTTTCGGCATCGATCTTGGTGCCCGCAACAGCCACGCCCGGTACCACGGGCATGCGCATCGTGCTGACCGAGAGCGGCAACGCCGCCACCATGACTCCGTGCGGCACCTACACTTGGGGCGAAACGGAAGATTACCGTGTGAACGTCTCGATTCCCGTGCAGTTGGATCCCTATCCTTTCGCACTGACCGCTCCGGCCAACCAAGGCTGCTTCAGCAACGCCGAGACCGTTTCGGTGACCGTCGGCAACGCTGGTGTTGCAGCCATCAACTTTGCCACCGACAACCTCACGGTGACGGCTACGGTCAACGGTCCCAATGGCACGCAGACCGCTTCGGCCATCTTGACCTCCGGTACCTTGGCGGCCAATGGCACGCAAGTGGTCACGCTGTCTCCGACCATCGACCTGTCGGCCGGCGGTGCTTATACCTTCTCTTTGAGCACTTCCATGGCCACCGACGGCAATGCGGCCAACAACACCTTGTCGGCCACCCGTACCAACATCACGGCGGTTCGCCCCTTCAACGAAGGATTCGCCGTGGCTGCTACACCTTCCGGATGGACCACTCCTTCTTGGTTGTATGCCGCCAACCACGGCAACGGCACCAACGGTATTTACCAGAACCTCTGGGCCGGCAATGCCGGACCCGCTCAATTCACCCTGCCTCCGATCGGCACGGTGCAGGCAGGTGACGGTTTCAGCTTTGATTATCGCCTCGTTGACTGGAGCGGCTACCCCAACACGGCAACAGCCAACGCCATCGGTTGGGGAAGCATCGTGGTAGAAGTTTCGACCAACTGCGGCGGTACTTGGAGCACTTTTGCCACCATTGACCCGGGTACCCACATCGAACAGACTGCTTGGGCCACCAAAACCTATCCTTTGACCGCTTATGTGGGCCAGACTGTTCGCTTCCGCATCACGGTCAACTATGCCTCGGGCGACTGGTATGCCGACTTCGACAACTTCAACCTGACCAACTGCTTCCCGCCGACCAACCTGACCATTTCGGGCATCCAACAAACGCTGGCCACGGCGACTTGGACTGCTTCCGGTGCCGCTATTGACTACCAATGGGAATTGTATCAGGGTGTCACGATGGTTCAGTCCGGCACGACCGTCGGCACGACCGTCAACTTGACGGGTCTCACGGCCAATACGGCCTACTCTTTCCGGGTGCGCAGCAACTGCGGCGCCGATCAAAGCGCTCAGGTCACGGTCAACTTCACTTCCGGACGCTTGGGCGAAGACTTCGCCAACGCAGCCGACTACACCCTCACGGTTCGCGCCAACCAAGCCGCTTGCGGCGGTTCGGTGGTCACTTCCGGCAATGCACAGAACGGCCCCAGCAATGTAGGCTGCTCCGCCGGTTCGGGTGTTACCCCAGATGACGATGTGTGGTCCATGTTCGTTGCCCCGGCCAACGGCAACAAACTGATCATTACCACGACGGGCATTTCCAATACCGACTGGGTAATGCAGGTCTGGACCAACGATCCCTCCAACGGAGGCCAAGTGATTGGCTGTTCCGACGATGTGAACGGCCTGATGCCCCAAATCGAACTCTGCCAATTCGAATACACGGCCGGCCAAAGCTATTATGTCCGCGCTTGGACTTGGGGAGTCGGTGGCAGCGGCGCAACGATGAACCTTTGTGTGTACGAGGCTCCCGCTTGCCCGCTCCCGCCTGCCAACGACAACTGTGCCAGCGCCCTGCCGGTTCCGATCAACCAACCCGGTGTATGCGGAACGCCCGCAGCCGTTTCGGTGACCGGTACCACCTTGGCAGCTACCGCATCGGCTACGCCCAACACGGCCTGTGCACCCTTCTCCACGCACTTCGATGTTTGGTACCGCTTCGTCTCCGAATCCTGTGCGCCCAACTACACAGCGACCTTCCAGTCTGCTCCGGGCGCCGCGGTCGGCGTAGCACTTTACCAAGGCAACGACTGCAATACGTTTACCTACGCGGGTTGTTTGGCCAACGCCAACGGTGGCTTCAACCTCAACAACCTAACGGGCGGTACCGTGTACTACCTGCGCTTTTACTCGACGGATGCTGCAACTTCCGGATCGTTCACCTTCTGTATGAGCTCTACCACCGCGTTCCCGACCAACGTCATCTATGTGAACGACAACGCCCCCGGCGCCAATACCGGCGCCAACTGGTATGACGCTTACAACAACCTGCAGACTGCCCTTGCGGCTGCTACACCGGGCAAGGTGCTGTATGTGGCCGAAGGCACTTATTATCCGTCCACGACGGGCAACCGCAGTGCCGTGTTCTTGATGCGCAACGGTATCAATCTGTACGGCGGATTCGATGACGGCGGTGCCATTTGCAACCTCGCCGACCGTGACCCGATCGCCAACCCCACCATCCTATCGGGTGATCTGGGCGTGACCGGGGTGAACACCGACAACAGTTTCCGCGTGGTGGTGGCCAAAAACATCGCCTCTTGCGAACTCAACGGATTCAACATCGTTGGGGCCAACTCCACCACCAACGGCGGCGGTATCTGGCTGGCAGCCGATCTCCCGGGACAACCCACTTCGGTGACCATTCGCCGTTGCGAGATCCAAGGCAACATCTCTTCGCTCAAAGGCGGTGGCTTGGGTGCTCTGGTCGCAAACTCCAGCATCTTGAACCTTAACATGGACAGCTGCGTGTTCTCCAACAACATCGGACGTGCCGATGGAGGTGGCATCGGTGCCTATGCGTTCACCAACGGTGTCTTCAACGCCACCCTCGACCGGACCAATTTCAACGGCAACCAAGCGTTGTCCGGGACTTCTACCAACACAAAAGGCGGGGCCATCACCACTTGGTGTCACCCTGGAAGTGCCATCAACCTGATCCTGCTCAATTCGAACTTTACGAACAATGTCGCTTCTTTCTCGGGCGGGGCTTTGTATCTGAACACCCGCGGCGGATCTCCCACTACCCTGACGGTCACCGGCTGTACCTTCACCAACAACAGTGCTGCCTCCGGTGGTGCCATCTTCAACATCGCACAAGGGGGTACCACCAACAGTACCATCACCAATTCGACTTTCACCGGCAACAGCTCCAATAATTTTGGCGGAGCGATCTGCAACTACAACGAATTGGCCGGAGGAACCGGTAACCACACGGTGACGAACTGTACATTCAACAACAACATCGGCGGCGCCTACGCCGCGGTCTCGTTGAAATTGGGCACCGTCACTTCTACGATTACCCGGAGCCGCTTCGCTAACAACACCTCTTTCAACGGAGGCGCCTTCTACTTGGCCTCTACCGGCATCGGTTCGCAGACCAGTTCCTCCATCACGAACTGCGTGTTCTACAACAACGCAGCCTCCCGTGACGGCGGTGCATTCCATGTCACCTCCACGGGATCCCTGTCGTTGAACACCAACATCCACAGCTGCTCGTTCCACTCCAACGACGCAGCACGTCGCGGAGGTGCGATCAACAACCTCGTGATGAAGGCGGGTTCCTCCAACATCACCGCCACCAACACCATCTTCTGGCAAAACCCGACGGTCGATGCCAAGACCCGCTCCTTCCACAACGAAGGGCTGACGGCCTCCACCACCGTCAACTTCTGTATGTTGGACAGCATCTGCGCCAACAACGAAGTGGGTTCCGGCCCCTTCACCTGCAACAGCTGCATCAGCGGAACCAATCCGATGTTCGTCAGCGCCGGAACGGGCAACTTGGCCCTCATGGCCGGCTCTCCCGCCATCGACGCCGGCACGGCAACGGGTGCGCCAGCTGTCGACTACAACAACGGTCCCCGTCCGCAGGGAGCAGGCTTCGACATCGGTGCCTATGAATCCGGTGCCGTCGCTCCGCGCTTGGCCCAAGAAAACGCTTCCGAAGCCACTGCCATGGACGTGAAACTGTTCCCGAACCCCACCTCGGGCTTGTTCACACTCGAGTTGGGCAACCTGCCCACCGAAGAAGTCACCGTGCAGATTTTCGACATGAAGGGCTCGCTCGTCAACACGCGTGCGCTCTTCGGCGAAAACAGCGCCCAGTTCGACCTCGGTGGACTGACCTCCGGTATCTACTTCGTGCGCATCGTGGCGGGCGACCAGATTTCCACGCAGCGCGTGGTGCTGGGCGGACGCCCCTGATAGCGCCGCTATCCGTTCCGACTTACCAGCGGGGCGACCGATCGGTCGCCCCGCTTTTTTTTGCAAAAAATGGTTTGACCAGATCGCACTAAAGGGCCCATCGCCCGATAACGATTTTTTCGCTTTTCATTTGCAGTGTCGCACGATCGATGCTCCGACTTCCCGAACGGCCGGTCGTCCCACGTTTTCGACTCTCCTTTTTTGTCGCTCCTCATTTGTATATTTGCAGACCGTTCGGCCTGAACAAGGCCCTTTCCAGCACTTTTTTCACTTTTTTTACTCCTTTTTCATGAAAAAAATCGGGATCCTCTTCGGTTGGGAAAATTCCTTCCCATGGGCATTTGTGGACAAGGTGAACAGCCTGGGACTGAAAGACATCAAGGCCGAGGCCGTCCACATCGACATGGTCGAGCAGGGTATGGCCACGGATTATGCCGTGATCATTGACCGGATTTCGCAGGATGTGCCCTTTTACAGGGCATACCTGAAAAACGCTGCGCTCATGGGCACCGCGGTGATGAACAACCCTTTCTGGTGGAGCGCCGACGAAAAGTTTTTCAACAACTGCTTGGCCATCCAAGTGGGCGTACCGGTTCCCAAAACCGTGCTGCTGCCCTCCTTTGAACGGCCGGCGGATACCCGCGAGGCATCTTTCCGCAACCTCGCCTTCCCGCTGAGTTGGGGCAAGATCTTCGACCACATCGGCTTCCCGGCCTACATGAAACCCCACTCGGGCGGCGGCTGGAAAAGCGTGTACAAGATCAACGACCGCGAGGAACTTTTCCACAAATACCACGAAACGGGGCAGCTCGTGATGCTGCTCCAAGAAGAAATCCAATTCGAAGAGTACTTCCGTTGCTATTGCCTCGACCGCCAACATGTCAAGATCATGCAGTACGAGCCGCGCAACCCGCACCACCTCCGCTATGTGAGCAACAACGGACCTGCTTCGCAGAAACTCCTCGATACGGTACACGACTATGTCCTGCGCCTCAACAACGCCCTCGGATACGACTTCAACACCGTGGAATTCGCCGTGCGCGACGGCATTCCCTACGCGATTGACTTCTGCAACCCGGCCCCGGATGCCGATTTGCACTCCGTCGGACAGGAAAACTTCGATTGGGTGGTGGAACACGCCGCCAAAATGGCCGTAGAGCGTGCCCAATCGGCCCAGCTCGGACAAATGAACCTTACTTGGGGCACTTTCGTGCAGCATTCGGCGGCGGGCACTCCGTTGAACGCCGAACCGACCGAAGCACCGGCCGCGGCCCCCAAGAAAAGCGCGGGCACCAAAAAATCCTCCTCGGCCCGCAAAAAAGACTCTTGAGGCCCGCCATGTTCCGCATCGCCGTTTTGGACCTTTACGAGGGCACGCCCAACATGGGCATGAACTCCCTTCAACGCCTCGTCGCGTCGTTCGGCGAAGAGCATGGAATGGAAATAGCCGTGGACATTTATGAAGTGCGCCAACGCGCCGAAGTGCCCGATTTGTCGTACGACGCCTACATTTCTTCCGGCGGCCCCGGATCGCCGCTCGACAGCGAAGGCTCCCACTGGGAATCTCGCTATTTTGCGCTGATGGACGCCCTGTTGGCGCACAACGCGGCCCACCCGACGAAAAAACATGTCTTCCTGATTTGCCACTCCTTCCAGTTGTTTTGCCGCTACTACGGCATCGGCACCGTTGATTTGCGCAAGACGCCCTCCTTCGGTATTTATCCGGTGAACAAGACCGCGGCCGGGGAAAGCGATCCGTTTTTCGCCGGCCTGGACGAACCGTTTTGGATCGCCGATTTCCGCAAGTACCAAGTCACCCGCCCCGACGAACGCCGGCTGCGGGAAATGGGGGGAGAAATATTGGCTCTTGAAAAAAAACGCTCACACGTGCCGCTCGAACGCGCCCTGATGGCCATTCGGTTCACACCCGAGATCTTCGGCACCCAGTTCCACCCGGAAGCCGATCCGGAAGGGATGCTATACTGGTTCGGCCAAGAGGAAAAACGCCGCCAGATCGTGGACGAACACGGCGAGGAAAAATACCGGGACATGCTGGAACACCTCGGCGATCCCGATAAACTGGCCGCCACGATGCAAACGGTCATCCCCCGATTCTTGGCCGCGGCCACGGGCGTTCCGGCCCACAACGCTTGAGGGCCGATGGACGGAAGTAGTTCCCAACAAGCGCTTTGCAGGACGGCCTGGTCGGCCATGGCCCTTTACCTGCTGCCCTATCTGTTGTTGGGCAGCGCGGCTTATATCCGCATCCACGACACCCTGGAAGGGGAATTGGTCTGGTATGCGCTGTTGGCCGAAAACGGGCAGTTGTTGGATTTTTCGCCCGATGCGGTGGTGCCTCAGGTGATGAACGGGCTCAACCGATCGGCCTTCCATTCGGGGCTTTCGGGCACGGCTTTCTGGGTAAGCGCGTTCGGGCCTTATTGGGGCTATCTGCTCAATGCGGCCCTGCTGCACGGACTGGCCTTTTTCGGGATGCGCCGCTTGTTGGCCGACCATTTTCTGCCCGGACCGGAGCGTCGTTTTTCGCGGGAAATTTCTGCGGCCGTGTTTGCTTGGGTGCCGTTTTTCCCGGTTTTCGGGGCCACCGTGGCCGCCCAGCCCTGGGCGCTGTGGGCATGGCTGCACCTGCTCGGGCAACGGGGCCGCTGGTACCAGGTGGCCTTGCTCTTGGCCGTGCCTTTTTACAGCTCGCTCGTATGGGCGGGACCGGCATTCCTGTTGATGCTGGCCGCGGCGTGGCTGTACCGAGCCGTGGCAAATGGAGAACGCCCGTTGCTGCCCCTGTTGCTGTTGCCCGCCATCGCCCTGCTGTACCTCGTGGCCAACTGGCCGATGCTGAACCTGTTTCTGGGCAGAATTGACCTGGTTTCCCATCGCAAGGAATACGATTTTTTTTATGACCACCAACTGAGCATCGGCAGTAGTTTGGCCGAGTCGTTGGCCACCTTTTTTTCCTCCCATTACCATGTTGGCTCCTTCATCGCCGTTCCGGTGCTGTTGGCCTGGGTGCTGGCCCGCCGCGGCGAACGCTCGCGCACGGTGGCCCTGACCAACCGGTTGGTACTGGCCATTGCCGGACTGAGTCTGTTCTATGGTTTTTACACCTATGTGGCGCATGCGCTTGGCCAAGCGATTCCGTTGGTGACGGAATTTCGATTCAACCGGATCATCGTGCTGATCCCGTTCTTGTGGTGCCTGGTGCTGGCCCTGTCGCTCGACCGGCTGTCCGGGACGAAACCGGGGCAAGTGGCCCTGCCCGCGGCGTTGATTGCCGCCGCCCAGCTGGCGATTGCCCTGCCCGCCAACGACGAATTTTTGCACAACGCGCGCCAAGTTTTGGGCATGCCCCGCAAGCCCAACTACCGTTCGTATGTGGACAAAGCACTGTTCGACCGGATCTCGGCGCATATCGGGCGGCCCAAAAACAGTTATCGCGTGGCCAGTCTGGGCCTCAACCCGACCGTGGCCCAACTGAACGGATTCTACACCCTCGATGGCCTGCAGGCGATCTATGACCTGCGCTACAAACACCGCTTCCGGTCGATCATGGCTCCCGAGCTCGACAAAAGCGAGGCACTGCGCACATATTTCGACCGCTGGGGCAACCGCTGTTATTTGTTTTCCGAAGAACTCGGCACCCGCGACCGCCATTTTATGGTGTCGAAACACCAACCGCCCCAAAGCGTCCTTTCCTGGGGATTCGACGCGCCGGCCTTCAAGGCCCTCGGCGGGGAATACCTGTTTTCGACCGTGCAAATCCAGAACGCAGCGGCGATCGGCCTGGTCTCCGAGGGCGTTTTCGAATCCGCCCACGGTTGGTGGAGGATTTGGCTGTACCGCGCGCCTTGACGACGCCAGAGGGGAGGCAATGACCATTTGGGGCAAAATAACCTTGTGATGAAGGAACGGACATACAACCACCTTCAGAAGCAATACTGATTATTACAAAAGTTTTGGCACGTATCTTGCCATGCCTAGCGCGACAAAGTAGATGCACTATTCTTTTTTCACTTTCAATTTTATCTTATGCGTTACTGGTTGGTATGTTTGTTGACCTGCGCCGCTATGGGCGCCCACGCTCAGGGGATCAATTTCTTTCACGGCAGTTGGGATGAAGCCTTGAAAAAAGCCAAAGCGGAAAACCGCTACATTTTTCTCGACACGTACACATCCTGGTGCGGGCCATGCAAAATGATGGCCCGGGAAACATTCACCGACGCTTCGGTAGGGACTTTTTTCAACAAAAATTTCCTGTGCGTCAAACTCGACCTGGAAGACGGCGGTGACGGCACGGACATGGCTTCCAAGTACTCCATACGGTCTATACCGACTCTGTTGTTTTTCAATCCCAAAGGCCAGTTGGTCCATCGGGCAATGGGCTATCAAGATCCCGACGGACTCATAGAGCTCGGAGGGGAAGCCCTTCGGAAGTGACCGGTCAGACCGTGCGAAAAAAGTGTTCGGCACGGCGTACATTTGACACGGAATTTCACAAAAGAAGCAGCTCCTGTATTTTTCGCCCGATTCGAACAACGGCCCCAACTGCGGACAATTACACTTTTCTTTTTTTTCATCCTTTCAATTTTATTGTTTTATGCGTTTGCATCTGATTGTTTTGTTGACTTTCATCGCTCTGGGCGCCCAAGCGCAGGGCATCGATTTTTTCCACGGCAGTTGGCAAGAAGCTCTCGACAAGGCCAAGGCGGAAAACCGCTACATTTTTGTGGATGCCTACACTACTTGGTGCGGGCCTTGCAAAAAAATGGCCCGCGAAACCTTTACCGATGCCTCGGTGGGCCGTTTTTTCAACAAAAATTTCTTGAATGTCAAGCTCGACATGGAAGACGGCGGTGACGGCTCCGCCGTGGCCGAAGAGTTTTCCGTGACCTCCTATCCGACGCTGTTGTTTTTCTCGCCCGAGGGCAAACTGGCGTACCGCGCGGTGGGCTATCGGGATGCGGACGGATTCTTGGAACTCGGCGAGGAGGTATTCGTGGAAGCTCCCAAAATGGCCCGCTATTCGCAACAGTACGAATCGGGCGACCGCTCGGCCGAGGTGCTCTACGGTTATGCCCGCGCCCTCAAGAAAATGGACGATCCCCTCAGTGCCGAAGTGGCTGAAGAGTACCTGAACGTCCAAAAGAACTGGAGCGACCCCAAGGCCATCGAGCTGATCGTGGACAACATCGGCACCGTCGAGCACAAGGCGTTCGAATATGCCCACAAAAACAAAAAGCAGTTCGTGGCGGTCGTGGGCGAAGAAGCCTATGACGACTTCGTATCCTCGGCGGTCACCGATGCCTGTGTGAACATGTACCTCGAGAAGGGCGAACTTCCCGAAAAAGAAGGCAAGGCGCTTTTCACCAAGTACCTGCCCGAACGCGGCGAGAAAACTTTCTATTATTTCCGCGTCAGATTGTACAGCTATGCCGAAGACTGGGACGATTACCCCGCTGCCGCGATCTACTATGCGGAAAAATTCCCCCAGGAAATGGACGCGGACACCTATAACGCCTTTGCTTGGACTTTCTACGAGCATGTGGACGACCGCAAACAGCTCGAAAAAGCTCTGGAATGGGCCTTGGCCTCGATCAACCTCCAAAAAGGTTATTCCAACATGGACACCGCCGCCGCCTTGTACTATAAACTGGGCAACAAGGGCAAGGCGAAAAAATACGCCAAGGAAGCCATCGAACTGGGCCGAGCCAACGGCGACGACGTTTCCGGCACGGAAGAACTGCTCGAGAAAATAAACCAAAAGTGATCCTGACCCGCGTCCGAATGTTCAGCGCACGCTTTTGGGGGATCCTTTTTTTGCCGCTCCTCTTCGGTTGCCCCCAAAGGCCCGCCGAAGGGGAGCCGCTTTTTATCAAACCCTTCTATTATCCGATCTCCGATCTCTGGGAAGGGCGCGTGTACGAATACCGCTGGAACCTGCCCGAAATGCCGCCGTACTATGTTTATATGGTGACGGTCTCCGACAGTTCCGGCGTCCAGTACTTGGTCACCACCGAATACAGCGATTCATTTGAGCCGCTGCGCATTTTCCGCGAGCGCGTTCTGCCCGATGGCGCGCTGCTCGTGGATTGCCGCATGGCAGTTTCCGACTCCGCGCTTCAGCAGACCTATCGCTCGATCCAAGTATTGGAGGGCAACGGCTTCCCTTGGCACGCCAAGCCGGATTCGGTGATGGCCTTCCGGCGGAAAATGACCTATGCCACCGTGGACGAGGGGCTGCCGATGACGGTGACCGATGTCAAAGACCGCTATTTCCAAGGCCCGGTGGAGGAAACTTTTGTTTTCAAGGGAAAAAAATATCCCTGCGTGGCCTTCGACGCCAAGACCACGATGATGTTCCAGCGCGAAGACGGGCGCTACCGGACGGGCGATTTCCATACCTTGGAACTCTACGCCGAAGGTTTGGGGCTGGTACGCGTCCAAAAAAATCTGCCCAACGGCGAAAGCGGCGAACTGGTGCTGGAAAATATCCATACCATGGCCGAGTTCGAAGCCCTTCAGGCACAACATTTCAATCGATGATCCCCGCTGTCATCAGACCTTTGGTGCTTGCCGACATGTCGCGCGTCCACGAACTGGTGCGCGAACTGGCCGTTTTCGAAAAATCGCCGGAGTCGCACACGGCAACGGTCGCCGATTACGAGCGCGACTTTCGGGCCGGGTTGTTGGCCGGGCACGCCGCGGAAATCGGCGGCGAAACGGTGGGCATGACCCTGTTTTTTCCGGCCTATTCCAGTTGGCGCGGCCCGATGCTGTACCTCGAGGATTTTGTGGTCACCGAAGCCCACCGAGGCAGCGGGGTCGGACAATTGCTCTTCGATGCTTTTTTGCAGGAGGCGCGCTCGCGGGGCTGCGCGTTGGTCAAATGGCAGGTGCTGGACTGGAACGAAACGGCCCTGCGCTTTTACCGCCGACAGGGCGCCCAGCTGGAGAGCGAATGGCTCAACGGCAAAATCTTTCTTTCCGCCCGTCCATGAATTTCTTCGGGCGCCATTTTCGGGTCGGTACCTTCGGCGAATCCCACGGAGCCGCCATCGGCGCGGTGATAGACGGTTGTCCGGCCGGTCTGCTTTGGGACGCGGACTTCCTCCAACGGGAAATGGACCGCCGCCGGCCCGGCCAATCGGCCATCGTGTCGCAGCGCCGCGAACCCGATGTGGTGGAGGTGCTTTCCGGCATCCACGAGGGGCATACGATGGGCTCGCCCATCGCCCTGCTCATCCGCAACGCCGACGCCCGCTCCGAGGATTACGACCATCTGCGGGATGTGTATAGGCCCTCCCATGCCGATTATACCTACGAGGCCAAATACGGGCGGCGCGACCACCGCGGCGGCGGACGCTCCTCGGCCCGTGAAACGGCCGCCCGTGTGGCCGCCGGGGCCGTGGCCAAGATGCTGCTGCGGACTTGGGGGATTTCCGTCCGAGCCTTCGTGAGCCAAGTAGGGAATGTTGTTTTGGAAAAAAATCATTCCGAACTGGATCTTTCGCTCATCGACTCGAATCCCGTGCGCTGCCCCGAACCGGAAACCGCCCAACGGATGGAGGCCCTGATCCGGGAAGTGCGCAAAGAAGGCGACACGGTGGGCGGCGTGGTCAGCGGGGCGGTGTTCGGCTGCCCGCCGGGACTGGGCGAACCGGTGTTCGACAAACTGCACGCCCGCCTCGGCATGGCGATCCTTTCCATCAATGCCTGCAAAGGTTTCGAATACGGCTCTGGCTTTTCCGGGGCCGCGATGCGGGGCTCGCGCCACAACGACCTTTTTTTTGCAGATGAAAATGGAACCGTCCGCACGGCCACCAATTTTTCCGGAGGCATCCAAGGCGGCATTTCCAACGGGATGGACATTTTTTTCAGGGCCGCCTTCAAGCCGGTGGCCACCATCGTGGCCGAACAGGAAACGGTCGATCGCGCCGGGCGTCCGGCACGGGTGCGCGGAAAAGGGCGCCACGATCCCTGCGTGCTGCCGAGGGCCGTGCCCATCGTAGAGGCGATGACGTCGCTGGTGTTGGCCGATATGCTGTTGGCCTACCGCGCGGGCCGGGCGATCGGGCCTATCGGGCAACCGTGACGGCCCGGACACCGATTCCCTGCGAACCGATCAGACGGACCCAGTAAGTTCCGTTCGGAACTTCCTCCAAACGAACGGCGATCCGGTTGTGCCCACGGGCCAAAACCACCCGCTCCTCATGGACCGTCCGGCCGAGGGCATCGCTGATGCGCACATAGGCCGACCCGGTTTCCGGAAATTCGCCTTCCAGCCACAAGAGACCGTCCGTCGGATTGGGGAATAGATTGAAATCCGCCGCGGGTGCTCCAGCAAATCCCAGACAAGCGTCGTAGATGCCGACGGACTCGTTGGTAGCAGTGGCCGGATCGGGCAAAAAGCGCACATGGGCCGTGTTGTACACCGTCTGTCCATATTGCGAAAAGAACAACGGGGCCGGGCGGACCGTGAAACCGAGATGGCCCGCGTCCGTGGGAGCCAGCCCGGCCGCGTCGAAACGGGCCACCAGCACATTGCGGCCTTCCATCCACATGTCCACCGGATGCCCGGAAGATTGCAGCGACAAGGATCCGAGATCGAGCCGCGCAAAATCCAAGGTGTCGCGGATTTCCACCGTCTGCACGGTATCGGGCGTGTTGTTGGCAAAGCCGATGCGGTAGTTCAGGTAAAAATCGTCCAACGCGCCACAGTCCGACACGGTGCCGCTTCCGTTGTCGTCGTGCGACCAAGCGGCGGAGCCGAAAATCTGCTTGTACGGACCGGGCAAAGCCGCGGGCAGGGTGCTGTAGGTCCAGTGTGCGGTGTTGTTGGACATATCGGCGTCCAACAGGTCGAGCGTGGCCGTGTCGCCGTAGGTGCCCGCCGCAAGGGGCGACTGTACGGAGAGGGTGGCGCAGTAGGTCTCGCCGGGCAGCAGGAACGGGATGTTCCAACGAACGGTGCCCGGCGCGATCACCGTGTGCGGCACGGACACAGACAGGATGTTTGGGGCGGTCGTGCGGTAATCCAGCACACCCGAGGCTGCCTGGGCGCCGATGTTGACCACGCACACATTGGCGGAGTAGGGCTGTCCGCCGACAGCCAATCCCTCGGAAATCGTCACGGCAAGATCGGAAAAGCCGTCTGCGCGCAGGAACAGGTCGCCGACATCCACCGTGTCGCCGGGCAGCGCGTTCACGGCCACGGAATCGCACAGATTGGGCAGTACGCGCCGGTCGCCCGGCCAAACCTTCAGGCCGTAAGGCCCGGTCGTTTCGGTGGTGAAAATGAATGAGCCGTCGGGGCGGGTGAACACGCCGCCCAGATCGGAACTGAGGAACGGAGTGCCCGCCCGCACCGTGACGAGGCGGCCTCCGAGCAGCACATCGCCTACGCCCGCTTGGCAGTCGCCGGTGGCGTCGAGCAAAACCCGGCCCGTGAAGGTGTAGCCGCAGAAGGGGCTGCCGATCGATACGCCGGCGGTCGCCGTGCAACCTTCGTCGCTCACGGCGGTCACGGCGTACTGGCCCGGTGCCAGAGCAGTGGCTGTCAGAGCGGTTTCGCCGGTGCTCCAGAGCACGCTCGAAAAATCGGTGCCGCTGACCATGGCGGTGCCGTCGTTGCCGGCACAGGAAGCATCGGTCGAGGCCACCGCGATGGACGGCTGCGGGTTGCTGCCGATGTTGGCGGCCTCGAGGGTCGTACAACCGTTGGCGTCGGTGACGGTCACCCGGTTGGGGCCGGCGCACAGGCCGTCGGCCAACGAGCCCACGGCGCCGTTTTCCCACACATACAAATAGGGAGCGGTACCGCCGCCGGCCTCCACGAGCGCACGGCCGGTACAGGAACCGCCGCAGGTGCGCTCGGCCAGCAGGACCGACACGGAGAGTTCGCTGAGCACAATGTTCACGGAGGCGGAGGCTGTGGCTCCCGCGTTGTCGGTGACCGTCACCGAGTAAATGCCCGTGTCTGCCGGACTGACCAAGGGGAGCAAAATGTCGAAACTATTGGCCGAAAACCCGTTCGGGCCGTTCCACGAGAAAGAGTAGGGCGTTTGTCCGCAACTGTTGGCCGCGGCAATGCCCTGAAAGGAGCCGCCGGCGCACACTTGGGGATTGCCGTTGATCTGCACGAACAACTGGGCCGATATATTGACCGTCGTGGTGCCCGACGCGGTGCACCCGTTGGCCCAAGTGGCCGTCACGCGGTAGGTTCCTGAGTAGGTGGAGTCCACGCCGAACAGCGTGGGTGCCCCCTCGGTGCTGCTGAAACCGTTGGGGCCGCCCCATTCGTACTGCGGCGGGCCTTGCCCCAAAGCGGTGAGCGTGAGGTCATCGCCGGCACAGAGAGGGCCATTGTTGCCGACCACCAAAATTGGTGGGGGAGCGACCGCAACGGTGGCGGTCAAAATTTCCGAACAGCCACCGGCATCGGTCACGGTCATCGAAACCGCGAAATTGCCCGGTACCGAGTAAGCGTACGATTCGCTCGCGCCGCCGAACAGTACGGCCCCGTCTCCGAAATCCCAAACATAGGAAAACGGTCCGGTGCCGCCCGTCACGGAAACGGCAAAAACGCCCGTTTGGGCGGAGCACAGCGAGACTGGAGCGGAAAGCGCCGCGTTGAAGGCGCATTGTCCGAAAAGATGCTGGCTCCAAGCGGACAGCAGCAACAGCGGGAATAGGATCTGGCGCATAGAGAGGGAGGACTGTTGGAGGGGTTCGCAAATCAGGTACACTGCAAAAATAAGGGCAATTCCCGCTTTATCCGTCCCGTTTTCTCTGACCTATCTTTTGGGAATCCCGTTGTAAGGAGGGCAAAAAGTGCCCGCGGGGAGTTTTTTTCAGAAAAAAAGCACGGTTCAGAGCAGATTTTTCTCTATACTTTTATGTAAAAAAAATTTGTAAAAAATTGAATTTAAATATATTAAATAAAAATTTCGATTTCGGCCTTTTGTGTCTTCAATTTTATAAAAAATAACTATCTGAAAATCATATTTTTTAAAAATCGTTCCTGAAGTAAAATTGACTGCGAAGGATGTGGAACGGGTTTGGGAAAAATATCGCGCAATGCTTATTTTTGTAGCAAACCTATCGGCCATGAGCACTCCCTTTCAGCTATACCCGTTTTTGTCCAAGCGTTTCGGGCAGACCAACATCCACATCATCGACGGCGAGAGCGCCGACATGGCCGAGGATTATCGCGTCATCATCGAGGATCTGTTGACCTTGACGAAGATGCAGATCGTTTTGAGCGATTTCGAGTGTACGGAAGCGGATCCTCGGGTATTGCAGCCGACGCTTTCCGGTATTCCGCTCACTTTTACGGTGGAAGGCGACACCGACTGGGTCGATGCCGAGGCATTGGTGGTCGGGCTCAACCGTTATTTTGAGCAAAAAGGGCTTGAATACCGGTTTTACACTTTTTACGATGCGGTGCAATTCGGGCAGGAAACCGGGTTTTGCTTTGCCGAAAAATCCCAAGGGGATGCGCTTTTGGCCGAATTGAAAGCCCTGCGGGAAAACGGTGAGGGATATTTCGGCTTTTTCACCGACGGCACCGACGGAGTAGGCTTGGAAGAAAGCGTCGAGGAGGACGACGAGGACTGGGAAGAAGAATACGACGACGAAGAAGATTGGGACGAGGAAGAGGACGAAGCGGATGAGGAGGACGATGAGGAGGACGATGAGGAAGAAGAGGAGGAGGACGACGACGATGAAGAGGACGACGACGAAGAGGACGACGACTGGGACGAGGACGAAGAGGACTGGGAGGACGACCGGGAGCGGACTCC
>JBEIJQ010000062.1:0-17845 GCA_040380145.1 Lewinellaceae bacterium
GCCATTTTCCGACCCGGGCCAAATTCCGGCCGTTTTTTTACGGGGCGGGCTACGATGCCCTGCCCGCGGGCGTGGCCGAACCGATCCGCGACGGCCGGACCCGGCTGCTGGTGGGCAATTCGGCCACGTCGACCAACAATCATCTGGACGCTTTTGCCCTGCTGGAAAAAATGTCCGCCCGCGATCGGCTCGACATCGTCTGCCCATTGTCGTACGGAAACCCGCGCTACGCTGACCACATCGCACAGCGGGGCGCGGAACTGTTCGGATCGGCCTTCCGCCCGCTGCTGGGGCTGCTGCCGAGGGAAGAGTATTTCGAACTGTTGCAGCGGCTCGATGCGGCCCTGATGTTCCACCACCGCGGACAAGGAGCGGGCAACATCAATGTGCTGCTGTTGATGGGGAAAAAAATTTTTTTGAAAAAAGAAAATCCCCTGTATCCGTTCTACCAAGACCTCGGCGTGCGTTTTTGGGAAGCCGAGGCGTTGTCGGACATTTCCGCGGACGCCCTTTCGGCCCCGTTGTCGGAAGAAGACCGTGCGCACAACAAAGCGGCGGTGTATTCGTTTTTCAATCCCGAGAAAAAGATCGCGCAAGTCCGCGCCATATTATGCTGAACCGACCATGCGCAAACTGACCGCAGATTGGATATTCCCTGTTGTGGGACCGCCCGTCCGGGACGGCGTGCTCGTGCTCGACGCCGAGGGGCGCGTGGAAGCGGTCGTTTCCCGCGAGGGGCACGACCCGCACACGCTGGAGGCCCACCGGGGCGTTCTCGTGCCGGGCTTCGTGAACGCGCACTGCCACCTCGAACTGTCGCATCTGAAAGGACTGGTGGATACCGGTACTTCGTTGATCCCCTTCATCCAAAGCGTGGTCGGCAACCGGAATTTCCCCGAGGAAACGATCTTGGCGGCCATTGCCGCCGCCGAGGAGGAAATGTACCGGAACGGCATCGTGGCCGTGGGCGACATATCCAACGCTCCCGACACATTCGCCCAAAAATCCCTCGGGCGCCTGGATTACTACACGTTCGTGGAGTTTTTCGACCTGATGCAGGACGATCGGGCCCGCGAAACCTTTGATCGGTACAAAACGGTGTACGATCGGCTCGAACCGGCCCCCGGCAGCGCCAAGAGCTGCGTCCCGCATGCCCCGTACTCCGTTTCAAGCACATTGTGGGGCCTGCTCCGCGAAACCTACCGCGACGGGGAAACTCTCACTGTCAGCATCCACAACCAGGAAACCCCGCCCGAAAACGAGCTCCTGCGCGACGGCACGGGTGCTTTCGTGGATTTTTACCGGTCGTTCGGCCTCGCCACCGAGCACCTCGAACCGACCGGGTACACGGCCATCCACACGGCCATCCGGCACTTGGACCCGCGCCACCGGACGCTTTTCGTGCACAATACGCTCACCGAACGGGCCGATATCGAGGCCGCGCACGCGTGGAGCCCCCATGTGTTTTGGGCTACCTGCCCCAACGCCAACCTGTACATCGAAAACCGCCTTCCAAACTACCGCCGGTTCCTCGAAACGGACGCCCGCGTTTGTCTCGGCACCGACAGCCTCACATCCAATTGGCATCTCAGCATTTTGGAGGAAATGAAGACCGTCGCCAAGTACCAGTCGTATGTGCCGTTGGAAACGCTCGTGCGCTGGGCGACCCTGAACGGGGCCCAAGCACTCGGCTTCGACGATCGGCTGGGGAGTTTCGAGACGGGCAAAAAGCCCGGTGTGAACCTGTTGGACATCGGCCCGGACCTCCGCCTCGGAGCGGGCACCACCCTCAAACGGCTCGCCTGATGGTCCCCTTCGCCTCTTCTCTGCGCCGGGCCTTGTTCGCCCTCCTGTTGCTGGCCCCGTGTGCCGCGCCCCTATGGCTGTCGGCCCAAAACGGACCGGCCCTCAACAACTACCACAGATTCCGCGATGGGTTGTACACCACCCTGGCGGATTTCCAAAAGGATGTTCCCCGGTGGCATTTCGGGCAAATCGCCCCCGTGGAGTATTGGATCAACGCCGACAGCAACGAGCTGCACCTCGCGTACAAAATCCCGGTCGCCGACCAACACCCGCAGCCGTTGCTCGACAGCCTCTGGGGCGTGAGCTTGTTCGGCATACCCTATGTACGGGTGGCCCGCGACGAATCCCGTACAAAGGTTATCTTTGCGCGCTTGCATGTGGTCGGCAAACTCTGCTACCTGTACTACGAGGGTGTGGAGCTGCAGACCTTCGACATGAAGGTGTACCATCCGATCACGGGCGATGTACTCTCGTCACACCCGGTACAGAACCGGGTCCGCGTGGTCAAGCAAATGTTCCTGCGCGCCGAAAGCGGCGAGCTGAGCGATTTTACCCCCGAAAACTTTGCCCGGCTCATCGCCGACGACCCGCAGCTTTTGCGCACCCTCGAATCTCTTTCCGCCCCAGAGGCCCGGGAAAAACTGTTCAAGATGCTCCTGATCTACAACGACCGCCATCCTTTTTACCCTCCCAGCAAATAAACCATGTTCGCGATTTTCAGAAAAGAATTGAACGCCTTTTTTAGCTCGCTCATCGGCTACATCGCCGTGGGCGTTTTCCTCTTGGTGATGGGCGTGTTCCTTTGGGTGATCCCCGGCTTTTCGATCCTCGACTACGGGTACGCTTCCCTGGATCTTTACTTCGAATTTGCGCCCATCGTGCTGCTGGTGCTGATCCCGGCCATCACGATGCGCAGTTTCGCCGAGGAAAACAAGGAGGGCACGATGGAACTGTTGGTGACCAAGCCCCTGCGCGACGCCGACATCCTGATGGGCAAGTTTTTGGCCGCCCTTGCACTGGTGTTTTTTGCCCTGCTGCCCACGCTGCTGTACTATTTTTCGGTGTGGCAGCTCGGTGCCCCCAAGGGCAATATCGACCACGGCGCCACGCTCGGATCATACATCGGCCTGTTCTTTTTGTCGTCTGCCTTCGTGGCGCTCGGCATGTTCGCCTCCTCGCTGTCGAACGATCAGATCGTGGCCTTCATCGTGGGGCTGTTGCTGAACTTCGTTTTTTACCTCGGTTTTTATTACCTCAGCACCCTGCCCGCTTTTTTTGGCAAACTCGACGATTTCGTGCAGCGCCTCGGCTTCCGCTTCCATTACGACGCGATGAGCCGCGGGGCCATCGATTCCCGCGATGTGCTTTACTTCCTCTCCGTCATCGTTCTTTTTTTGCAGGCTTCTCGTTTGAATTTGGAAAAAAGGAAATGGTGAGCCTCTTTTTTTCTTTTTTTTAAAAAAATAAAAAAAACCGTGCAGAGCGGTTTTTCCAAAATACCCAAAACATCCGTTCCGTGGTCATTTTCGATTTTATCGTTTACAACCTGATACCGGCCGCCTCGGCCTTGGCGTACCTGTACTTCAGTTATCGGACCAAGTTCGAGAAAAGCCGCACGGCGTTCAATGTGGATGCCCTGATCATGGGGCTGGCGCTGGCGCTCGGCGTGCCCGGCATCTTTCCGATGTGGACGGGCCTGATCCTCGGCATAGTGCTTTCTTTTGTGATCGGCATCAATCTCGAACCGAAGAAACAAGACCCTTCCAACGACCAAATTTCTTGATCGCACCCATGAGTTTTCTGCGCAATGTTTATGTGGGCAAGGTCCAAACCCTAAAAAGCCGCTCCATCGGCAGTTTCGTGCTGATTTGCTTGGGCCTCCTGCTGCTCAACGGGCTAGGCGGGTTTGTCTTCACCAAGCTCGACCTGACCGAAGACCGCCGCTATACCTTGGCGTCCACTACCAAAGACCTGATGCGGGGTTTGGAAGATGTGGTCTCCATCGAAGTCTATCTGGACGGCGATCTGCCCGCACCCTTCCGCCGCCTCCGGGACGCCACCCAAGAACTGCTCGAACAGTTTCGGGCCCTCTCGCCCAACATCGAGTTCCGTTTCGTGGATCCCTTGGAGGGCAGCAAGGAAGAGATCCAGCAAATGCAGCTGTATCTCAAAGACCGCGGTTTTGCGCCCTATACCTTGACCGTGCCCGACAAAGGGCAGGTGAAGGAACAGTTGGTGTTTCCCTTTGCGCTGGTGACCTACCGCACGCAAAAGCCTTTTCGCATCACCTTGCTCGAAAACCGGGCAGCCGGCCAAAGCGACCAAGAGGCCATCAACAACGCCATCAATCTCCTGGAATTCAAGTTCGCCAACGCCATCAACAAACTCCTGTCAAAGGGAAGGCCCCTCGTGCTGTTCACCACCGGCCACGGAGAATTGGACTCGATGCAGACCGCCGAGCTGCGGTACGAACTGGGCGAATATTACAATGTGGAATTTTGGAACCTCGACCAAAGCTACTCCGTGAACCGGATCGTGGCGCGGCCCGACAGCACCGGGCAGGGGCGTCTCGACACCCTGAAAGTGGACCTGTTGGTCGTGGCAAAACCCCTGCTGTCCTTTTCCGAAAAAGACCTGTTCAAAATAGACCAATACGTCATGCAGGGCGGGCGCGTGCTGTGGCTGCTCGACACCCACAACGCCGATATGGACAGTTTGGAGGGCAACGCGCAAAAAACACTTTTGCCCTTGGACCTGCCGATGAACAATGTGGTCAAGGAACTGCTTTTCCGCTACGGTGCCCGGGTCAATCCCGATGTGGTCACGGACGCGCAGTTGCACACCTCGTTGGATCTCGTGGTGGGTCGGGAGGGCAACAAGCCCCAGATCGCCCGTCGTCCGTGGTGGTATTTCCCGGTGGCCTTCGCGCCCAACCCCGTGGGCGCGCACCCTATCGTGAAACGCCTCGACGGCGTGATGATGCGCTTTCCGTCTTCGATCGATACGGTGGGCACCAAGACGCCCGTCAAGAAAACCGTCTTGCTGGCCTCTTCGGAGCTCAGTCGCCGACAGTCCATGGTCCGCATTAGTCTCGACGACGCCAACGCGCCGCTGGTGCCTGAGCGGTTCGACAAACAGCACCTGCCCTTGGCGGTCCTGCTGGAAGGCCGGTTTTCCTCGCCCTTCGAGGGCCGCGTGCCCCCGGCAATGGACTCGATGCTGCGCCGGCTCAACACGCCGTTCCGATCGGTGAGCGAGCCCACCAAACAGATCGTGGTCTCGGACGGGGATGTAGGGGCCAATTTTTTTGACCGCCGTGTGAGAAATTTGTTGAAGATGGGCGAAAACCCGTACTCCGGCTCCAAAGGCTATGTGTACGGCAACCGCGACTTTTTGATGAACTGCATCGATTACCTCACCGACAAACGCGGCATCGTGGCCGCCCGCAACAAGGAATACAAGCTGCGCCTGCTCGACAAGAAAGCCGTCAACGACCGGGCCACTGGCGCGATGTGGCAGGGCATCAACATCGGTTTGCCCCTCTTGTTCCTGGCGCTGTTCGGCCTGCTTTGGACCTTTTTGCGCAAGCGCCGGTACGGCAGTCGCTGACCTGTTGCGCGGCACCGCCCGTTTTTTCTGTTCCTCCGTCCGTTGTTCCTTTCCGAGCTCCATCTCCGTCAATTCAAGAACCACGGCGACCGGCATTTTGCCCTCGCCGAGCACTTGAACGCCTTTGTGGGCCCCAACGGCGCGGGCAAGACCAATATGCTCGACGCGGTGCATTACCTGTGCCTGTGCAAAAGCCGTTTCGGGCTTTCCGACCGCGAGCTGGTCCAACAGGGCGGGGCGTTTTTCCGTTTGGACGGCCGTTTTTCCGTCGCCGGCGAAACAGTGGCGGTGACGGCCAAGGTGGCCCCACCGCGGCGCAAGGAATTTTTGTGCCGGGAAGTGGCCTATGAACGGCTTTCCGACCACATCGGGCTCCTGCCCGTGGTGATGATCGCCCCCGACGACATCGAACTGGCCCTCGGCGGCAGCGAGGTGCGGCGCACTTTTTTGGACATCTCGCTGTCGCAGACCGATCCCGGGTACCTGACGGCGCTGATCCAATACAACCGCTTGTTGGATCAGCGCAACGCCCTGCTCAAACAGGATCCGCCGCCGCCGCAATTGCGCGCCCTGCTCGAAGCATTCGACGCCCAACTCGTCCCCAAGGGAACGCTCGTGCACGAAAGGCGCGCCCGCTATGTGGAAGGGTTCCTGCCGCGTTTCGCCGCCTGCTACGCCGCCATTTCCGGCGAACGCGAAGTGCCGGGCCTGCTGTACAGTTCGCAACTCAACGGAGAGGATTTTTCGGACATCCTGCGCGCCCGTTCGGAGAAAGACCGCTTGCTGCGCCGCACCACGGGCGGCCCGCACCGCGACGACCTGACGATGCAGCTCGACGGTCGCGAAGTCAAGCGCTTCGCCTCCCAAGGGCAGCTCAAATCCTTTGTGCTGGCCATGCGCCTGGCCCAGTACGAACATCTCCACGAAGCGATCGGCAAGCCCCCCCTGCTCCTGCTCGACGATATTTTCGACAAGCTCGACGCCGATCGGGTCCGCCAACTCCTGCAGCTCCTGCGCCGCCGCCGCTACGGACAGATCTTCCTCACCGACACCCACGCCGATCGCGTGGAACGCCTGCTGGAAGGACTGGACGGCGAGAAAAAGGTGTTCGGGATGGGGTGAGGGCTGGGTGCCAAGCCTCCAAATCAAGCCCATGCTCGCCCTTTGGGGTTCAATGTCCGTTGCGGCTCATCGCCCGTTGCGGTAAGCCAACGGAGTCATGCCCGTTTTTATCTTGAACAGTTTGCTGAAATACTGGGGATATTCGAAGCCCAAGGCGTAGGCCACCTCTGCCACCGAGTTTTCGGAATGTGCCAATTGGTTCTTGGCCTCTTCGATGATTCGGTAATGAATGTGCTCTTGGGCGTTCATCCCGGTTTCTTTTTTCAAAAGATCGCTCAAGTAATTGGGCGAGAGAAACAATTGGTCGGCCAGCCATTTCACCGAGGGCAGGCCCTCCTCCCGTATGGCGCCCGAATGAACGTACTCCGTCAACAGTGCCTCGAATTTGGCCGCGGTGTCCATGTTGGACGGTCCCCGGGTAATGAACTGTCGATCGTAATAGCGGGCACAGTGGTTGAGCAACCATTCAATTGCGGAAACAACTATGTCGCGGCTATGCCGATCGATGCCGCTTTTCAACTCTTTTTCTATCAAAAAAATACTATCTATCAGGGTGTTTTTTTCTGTTTCGGAAAGATGGAGGGCCTCTTCGGATCCATAGAGAAAAAAGGTGTACCGTCTGATCGATCTGCCCAACGAGGTCCCCCGGATCAATTCCGGATGGAAGAATACCCCCCAACCAGCCGGATCGGCATTTTTGTCGTTTTCGATCTCGATCAACTGGTTGGGGGCAAGGCAGATCAAAGTGCCCTCTTGGAAGTCGTAGTACTTTCGGCCATATTTGAATTTTCCCAGACAATTTTTTTTGACCATTACCGCATAAAAACCAGAAGTCAGTCTGAGGGAATGCTCCGAATATGGCCCTACTTTTGAAAAATCGATGACCGAAACCAAAGGATGCCGGCTTTTTTCCTGTTGGAGCATCCCGTTCAGTTCCCCTATGGTTTCGATATGCCTGATTTCGTTCATCCGGTCGTGCAATGGTTTGGTCAAAATTACGGATTCCCCCATCCGAAGGAGCAAGAAAAAAAGGCCCTTTTGTCAGAACGGAAAAGGTTTTGGTGCGTAGGGAGGGTCATTTGGCAAATCCCATCACGGCGCTGTCAAAAATCCTGTCGCCCAAGAACAGACGCATCCAGACCATCGGCTTGGCCAATTTTCCTACCCGATATCTGGTTTTGGGCTTTTTGCTGTTGACGATTTGGCTGACGGAATCGGCAATGACGGAGGGTGGAGATGCGGCACCGGGTTTTTCGTAAAAATCTTGGCTCGCCTTTGCCACGGCCTTTGCCAATTGTTGATAGGGGCCATTTCCCGAATATTTCAGCAAGGGACCTTGGGACACGTCCCCAAACTCCGTTGCAATGATGCCCGGTTCCAATACCACCACATGGATATTGAACTGCTTGAGCTCCAATCGCAGACAATCGCTCCAGCCTTCCAATGCGTGTTTCGTGGCATGGTACCACGCACCCAACGGCGAATACATTTTGCCGCCCATGGAGGATGTGTTGATAATGGTGCCGGTGCCGGCCTTGCGCATGTGGGGAATGATTTTCTGTGTAAGGCTGGCCAAGCCGAACAAATTCACCTCGAACTGCTTGCGGGCCGCCGGGATGTCCACTTCCTCTACGGTTCCGAAAAGCCCGTAGCCTGCATTGTTCCACAAAACGTCTATACGGCCCTCGGCGGCGAGAATTTGATCCACTGCGGCCTGGATATCTTTTTCTTCGGCGATGTCCATTTTCAAGGGAACACCTCCCTCGGCCTCTATGTCCTGCATGTTTTCCAATCTGCGGGCCGCAGCATAGACTTTATGGCCCTGTGAGAGCAGTTGAAGGGCGGTTTCCTTGCCCATCCCCGAAGAAGCACCGGTGATCAAAACGATTTTTGGCATACGCTGAATTTTTTTGGTGAAATAACGGGGCAAAGATTGTCCGAAACGAGGAGGGGTCTTTATACAAATCAACGGTTGTGTTATACAAACTCTCTGCACTTCGTTGTGGCGCATCAACCCCAAAAAAACACAGCCCGCTCCCTTACGGGGGCGGGACTGTCGCATTTGCGGTAATTATGATTGAAAAAACGTATGAAAACAACGGATAAGAGTGCTCACCGGATCAGCTGCCGCACATGATGCATCCCTCGGGGTTGTCGAGGCTGCACGACAATTGTTCCTGTGCGGCGAGCGGCGCCTCGGGGGCCGGTTTGGCTTTGGCCTCGGGGGCCACGGGCATGGTGGCGGTCACCTTGGCCACCGGGGCCGTGGTGCGGGCCTGCACATATTTCTGCTGGTACTTGTCGGAGAGCGTGAATTTGATCGGGTCGGCCGCTGCTTTGGTGCGGAGGTAGTACATCCCCGTTTTCAGGCCGCGCTCCCAAGAGTAGAAGTGCATCGAGGTGAGCTTGGCGAAGGAGGCGTTTTCCACGAACAGGTTGAGGCTCTGCGATTGGCAGATGAAAGCCCCGCGGTCGGCCGACATATCGATGATCGTCTTTTGCTTGATCTCGTAGGCCGTTTTGTACAGGTCCTTCAATTCTTGGGGCAGCCCTTCGATGTTTTGCACCGAGCCGTTGGAAGCGATGAGGATTTCTTTCATCTCTTCGTCCCACATACCATAGGCGATGAGGTCTTTGAGCAGGTGCTTGTTCACCACGATGTACTCGCCCGAGATCGTGCGGCGCGTGTAGATGTTCGAGGTGTACGGCTCGAAGCATTCGTTGTTGCCGAGGATCTGCGAGGTGGATGCCGTGGGCATGGGGGCCAGCAACAGGGAGTTGCGCACGCCGAAGCGGGCGATTTTTTCGCGCAGGCCGCTCCAGTCCCAGCGGTTGGAAGGGGTTTCGCCCCACATGTCGAACTGCAGGATGCCCTGGCTGACCGGCGAGCCGGGATACGATTCGTAATGGCCGTGCGCTTCGGCCTGGGCACAGGATTCGGTGAGCGCCGCGAAATAGATGGTCTCGAAAATGTCGCGGTTGAGCTTGCGGGCCTCCGCGCTTTCGAACGCAAAACGCATCTGGATAAGGGCATCCGCCAAGCCCTGTACGCCGATGCCGATGGGGCGGTGGCGCAGGTTGGAGTTGCGCGCTTCGGGGATGGGATAAAAGTTGATGTCGATCACCTTGTTAAGGTTGCGCGTCACCACGCGGGAGATCTCGTACAGGCGTTGGAAGTCGTACTCGCCGGGACCGCTCACGAAGCGCGAAAGGTTGATCGAGGCCAGGTTGCACACGGCCACCTCGTCTTTGGATGTGTACTCCATGATCTCCGTGCACAGGTTCGAGGAGCGGATCGTTCCCAGGTTTTTCTGGTTGGACTTGCGATTGGCGTGGTCCTTGAACAGGATATAGGGCGTGCCCGTCTCGATCTGGGATTCGAGTACCTGCGTCCACAGATCCCGTGCCTTGACCACCCGGCGCGCCCTTTTTTCGCGCTCGTAGCGGTGATACAGCGCCTCGAACTCTCCGCTGTGGGTCTCGAAAAGGCCCGGCGCCTCGTTGGGGCAGAACAGCGACCAGTCGCCGTCCTCTTTCACCCGCTGCATGAAAAGATCGGGGATCCACATGGCGTAGAACAGGTCGCGGGCGCGGGCCTCTTCCTTGCCGTGGTTTTTCTTGAGCTCCAAGTAATCGAAGATATCGGCGTGCCACGGCTCGAGGTACACCGCGAAGGCGCCCTTGCGCTTGCCGCCGCCCTGGTCCACATAGCGGGCCGTGTCGTTGTACACGCGCAACATCGGCACGATGCCGTTGGAGGTGCCGCCGGTGCCCTTGATGTAACTGCCCGTGGCGCGCACGTTGTGGATGCTCAGTCCGATGCCGCCCGCCGATTGCGAAATTTGCGCACAACGGGAAAGCGTTTCGAAAATGCCCGGGATGCTGTCCTCCGTCACCGAAAGCAGGAAGCAGGACGACAGCTGCGGTTTGGGCGTGCCGGCGTTGAACAGCGTGGGCGTGGCGTGGATGAACCACTTTTCGGACATCAAATTGTAGGTTTCCGCCACCGCGTTCAAGTCTTCGCCGTGGATGCCCACGGCGGCGCGCATGAACAGGTGCTGCGGGCGCTCCACCACGCGGTTGTTCATCCGCAGGAGGTAGGATCGCTCGAGCGTTTTGAAGCCGAAATAATCGAAATCGTAGTCGCGGTCGTAGATGATGACCGAATCGAGCATCTTGCGGTTTTTCCAGATGATCTCGAAGGTTTCCTCGCCGATGAGGCCCGCTTTTTCGCCCGTTTTGGGGTCGATGTACTCGTACAGGGCGCGCATCGTCTCGGAAAACGACTTGTTGGTGTCTTTGTGCAGATTGGACACGGCGATGCGGGCCGCCAACAGGGCGTAGTCCGGGTGCACCGTGGCCATGGTCGCGGCCGTTTCTGCGGCCAGGTTGTCGAGCTCGGTGGTGGTGACCCCGTCGTACAGCCCTTGAATCACCTTTTTGGCTATTTCAATGGGCTCCACATAGCGCAGATCCAATCCGTAGCAGAGTTTTTTGATCCGGGCGGTGATCTTGTCGAAGCTCACGTCTTCGCGCTGCCCGTCGCGTTTGATAACTTGCATCATGTCGTAAAAAGTCTTGAAAAAGGTGATTATGAAAAAAGTTTTTGTTTGTCGTACATCTCAAAAAGGTGTGCCGCCCTATCGAAAAAACAGCAGGACAAAATAAACGGTTTGTTCCCCGCCGCACAAAAAAACTTATCCACAGAATGTGGATAAGTCAGTTTAATTTTTTGTCAAAAAATTGTAAATCAAGTTTTTTTATAAAAAAATATCCTTTCCGAAAATGTGCATATCTTGTATGAAAATGTTGATAATCAACGATCGCGCATTTTTGCCCGCCGCGGTCACCAACCTTCGAACACCCCGAGGCCGAACAGTGCGAAGTCGTACTTCACTGGATCTCCGGGATCCATCGCGCGGAGGCGGCCGTCCAGTTCGGCCACGGCCTTGGCATCGTTTTGCCGACGGCGCAGCAGGTCCAATTGGCGGGCCACGTTGCCGGAATGTAGGTCGAGGGGACACGACAGCTGGGAGGGGCGCAGCGTGGTCCACAGACCGAAATCAACGCCCCGGCGGTCGTTGCGGACGAGCCAGCGCAGGAACATGTTGATCCGTTTGGCCGCGGAGCCTTTGAGGGGGTCGGACAGGTGTTTTTCGGTGCGCAACGGGTGTTCGGGCTCAAAAAAATGCTTCCGAAAAAAATGGATGGCCGTCTGGAGGGAGTCCGGTTCGGCATAGCGGGCAAAGACGGCCTCCGGTCCGCCGTGCGCGAGATAGATATGCCTCAGGCCTTTGACGAGGCACTGTATGTCTTCGCCCCGGAACGTCCGGTACACGAAGCCGTCGAAGCGGGCAAGCTGCCGATCATCGGCCTCCATCACGAAATCGTACGGGGAGTTGCCCATCCGTTCGACGATCCGATGGGCGGCCCGAACGATCAGCGGCCGGCTGCCCCAGGCGATGGAAGCGGCAAAAAAAGCCGACACCTCGATGTCTTCCCGCTGCGAATAGCGATGCGGAACGCCGATGGGATCCTCCTCGACGAACGACGGACAATTGTATTCCAGCACCTTCTCATCGAGAAAGGCTTTCAGTTCGTCGTCGGGCAATTGCACGGTCCGTTTGTCCATCGCCCCGCAAAGGTACGCCTGCACCGCCCAAAAGGCTCGGGTTTTGGCGCGGGCCGATTATATTTGCGGACTGTTTTTAGCCAGTCCGCTTATGATCCAGTACAATGTGACCGTCAAGATCGACCGTCGGGTGCACGACGAGTGGATCCGTTGGATGCTCGAGCACCACATCCCGGAGGTGCTGGGCACCGGCCTTTTCACGGAAAACACCGTCAGCCGGATGCTCGAAGAGGACGACGAAGAGGGCATTACCTACGCTTTCCAATACTACCTGCGTTCCCTCGACGATTACCGGACCTACCTGCAAAGCCATGCCCCCGCCCTCCAAAAAGACCACCGTGAGCGCTACGAAGGGCAGTTCGTTGCCTTCCGAACGGTGATGGAAGTGGTGCAACTGACTCGGGTATCGTCCAGGGAACAGTGGAACTGAACCAGATCCGTTTTCTATGAAGGTGACCGAATATTTCCGCCGTGCCGAGGGCAAAACCCTCATCTCCTTCGAGATTCTCCCTCCGTTGAAAGGGGGAGGCATCCAATCCATCTTCGACACCCTGGATCCCCTGATGGAGTTCAAGCCTCCTTTCGTGGATGTCACCTACCACCGGGAAGAATACGTGTACAAAATCAGTCCCAGCGGCTATTACGAAAAAACCGCCATCCGCAAACGGCCGGGCACGGTGGGCATCTGTGCGGCCATCATGAACCGCTACGCGGTGGACGCGGTGCCGCACCTGATCTGCGGCGGATTTTCCAGGGAGGAAACCGAAAACGCGCTGATAGACCTGCATTTTTTGGGGATCGACAATGTGCTGCTGCTCCGCGGCGACGCCCGGCGATTCGAGGAAAAGTTCGTGCCGGCCGAGGGCGGACACGCCTATGCGCTCGATCTCGTACTCCAAACGGCGGCGATGAACCGGGGGCAATACCTCGATTCCAATGCCACCGACGCGGCAAAAACGGATTTCTGCATCGGCGTGGCCGGCTATCCCGAAAAACATTTCGAAGCGCCCAACCTCGACAGCGATATGCACTTTCTGAAAAAGAAGATCGAGGCGGGGGCCAACTATATCGTGACCCAGATGTTTTTCGACAACCGGAAATTTTTCTCTTTCGTGGAAAAATGCCGCGCTTCCGGTATCGATGTGCCCATTGTGCCGGGCCTCAAACCGGTCACCAAACTGCACCAGCTCAATTCGCTGCCCCGGCATTTTTATGTGGACCTCCCGAAGGAACTGGTGGACGCCATCGTGAAAGCCCCCAATCCGGAGGCGCGCCGAATGGCCGGCATCGAATGGTGCGTCCAACAGTCCAAAGAGCTCAAAGCGGCGGGCGTGCCCTGCCTGCATTACTATACGATGGGCGATGTGGACACGATCCACCGCATCGTTTCACAGGTGTACTGAACCTCCGACCGTGCAACCCATCGGCGTATTCGACTCCGGCATCGGCGGACTCACGGTGGCCCACGCCATCGTGGAGCGCCTGCCCTCCGAATCGCTGATCTACTACGGCGACACGGCACACCTGCCGTACGGCGACAAATCGCCCGCCGCCATCCGGCAGTACTCGGTCGGGATCGTGCATTTTTTGCTGGAAAAAGGCTGCAAACTCATCGTCGTGGCCTGCAACACGGCCTCCTCTGCGGCGTTCGATACCCTCAACGACTACTTCCGCGGCCGGGTACAGCTCATCACGGTCGTGGATCCGCTGGTGCGCGCCGTGGCGGCCCAAAACTATCGGAAGGTGGGCGTCATCGCCACTAAGGCCACCATCCAATCGGGGATTTACGAACAGCAGCTGCGGGCCTTGGACCCGGGCCTCGAAGTGGTTTCCCTGGCCACTCCGCTGCTGGTGCCCATGATCGAGGAGGGTTTCATCCACAACCGCATCAGCAACGATGTGATCGAGAGTTATCTGGGCAGACCGGAATTCGCCGACATCGAGGCCCTGCTGCTGGCCTGCACCCACTATCCACTGATCCGCCCGGAAATAGAGGCGTTTTTCGGGGGAAAAGTGGCGGTGTACGATTCCAAGGAGGTGACCGCACGGGCAGTCCACGAAGCGCTTTCGCGGCACGGCCTGCTGGCCACCGGCGCCCGCTCCGAGGCGCACCGGTTTTATGTGTCGGACCACACGCCCTCTTTCGAAGACACCACCAAATTGTTCTACGGGGCCGAGGTGCACCTCGAGCACCTCAACATCTGGGCCTGAACGCCGTGTACTACTGCTGTTGACGGAGCTGCAGGGTGTATTCCGCCACGGCCTTGATCTGGTCTTCCGACAAAACATCTCGGTACGAGGCCATCAGCCCCCGCCCGTTGGTGATGAGGGCCACTCGGTCTTCCAGTGATAGGGCGGACACCGACAGGTCCTTGGCGCCGCTCATGCCGAGTTTCCCGTTGGAGCCGTGGCAGGTGACGCAGTATTTGCGGAAAATGGCCGCCCCGTCCAGCGTTTCGGCATTGCCCCCGCCGTTGTCGGAAGTTCCGCCGCATGCGGCCAACAACAACGAAAGACCTAAGGGCACCAGCATTTTTTTTGCAAAAAACATACAGCAGAAAAGGAGTGTGTAAAAAGAGTACGGATGGCCGAGGGAGTTCCGTTCGGCAAAGACGGTGCGAAAAATCCACCCCCTCCGAACACCCGCAACGGACTATGGTTCGCCGGCGGTGTTTTTTCGCGGCCAGCGGGGCAGACCGATCCGAAATGAAGTCCGCCGGAGCAGGGCCGACCACAACAGGACATAAACCGCCGGGGCCGCTACCAGGGCAAAGGCCAGCGCCGCCCAATCGCCGATCAGGTATTTCAGCGCGCCCACTTGTCCGCACACGGCGGCGGTGGACACCATCCCGAAAAACCAGGCCATGACGGCCCCCGCCTCGGAAAAACGGACGCGCCAACGCCAGAGCATCGCGGCGATGATCGCGGTCGGGGGTAGCAGGGAAAGCAACAACAGGTAAAAAGACATTCGACTAAAATAGTGGGGCCGCAAATTTCTTTTTTTCGGAAAAATTTTTTGCCGAAAAAGCGGGATCCGTCCGGCGAATCACGAAAACCACTTTTTCCACCAAGCCTTGGGGGCACTCGGCGGCGCGGGCGTTTCCGGCAATGCCGGCTCCTCCGGAAAAGGCAGACCCAGTGCGGCGTACAGTTCGCGGCGGCCGAAAAGGGGCGCCCGGTAATTTTCGATGGTTTCCGTCAAAGGATATCCCTCCGGGCGCTTGCCCAAGGCGGCGCGCAAGAAAAAATCCGGATCGACGGCATATTTTTCCGCACGGGCCAAGTCGTGGTCGAAAAAGTAATGGAACAGTTCAGCCTCCCGCGGCGCGATGTTCAGACAGGCGGCGATGCGCTGCCGATCCGAACGGTTGGCGGGCGAACCGTGCACCAGGGCGCTGTCCATGAACACCGCATGGCCCAGCGGAACCTCCAGGGCGACCAAGTGACGCGAGAGGATTTCCTCGCTCAGGTCGTTCAGGGGAGTCGGGTACCAAAGGCTGCCCCGCAGTCCGGGCATGAACCGGTGGCTGCCGGGCAACACGTTCAGCGGCCCGTTTTCGGCGGTCACCGGCCGTACGGGAAACCACACGTTGATCGAAGAAAAGCGCGATTCGTCCACCATCATCCAATCCTGGTGGAGGGGCAGCCTGCTTTTTTCACCCGGTTTTTTGATCAAAAAATTCGCCACCAGCACGCGGTGGTCGAGCACTTTTTCCAGAATGGCTTCCGAACAGGTTTCGCGGATCGCCCGGTCGCCGGCATCCCGGTATTCGGCGTTGGGGCAGTGGGTGCTGGTGAAAAAACCCTCGGACACGCCGGGATCGCTGGATTCGTGCAGCTCGGCCAACGGTTCCAACCGGGCGGGGTCGAACAACGGGACGACGACATATCCCCGGCGGGAGAACTCCCGGTCGAGGGCCTCGTCGCGGAATATCCGGCGATGGGCCGGGCCTTCCTCGGAGCGGCGCACCGCATGGGTTTGGACGGACATGGGCGGAATTTTTCCGAAAGATAAGGCTTCGCGGCCCGGGATGCCAAAAACGACGCCAAAAATGCTATATTCGCCTTGCAAAAAAACGCGCCGACCACCGATGACCCCGGAACAGTTTGACCGCTACCAAGGCTCCCGCGATTGCGCCGACAAGCGCAGCCTCTGCCATGCGCCCTCCTACGGGATGCATCTGGCCCAGAACGGGACGGTGCTGGCCTGCGGGTACACCCGTTTCGATCCCTTGGGCCACTACCCCAAGCAATCGCTTACGGAAATATGGTTCGGCGAAAAAGCCGAGGCCATGCGCCGGGCCATGCGCGGCCGGGAATTCCCCAAGTCCTGCCAACTGTGCAGGACACAGGCCGAAGGCGGCCTGTACCAGCAGCTGCGCGCAAGGGCCTACGATCCGCTGGCCCGAAAACCCCTCGACAAATTCCGGGCTAAGGCCCTGAACTTCCTCGGATCGGGCCGCTTCGCCGAAATGCCCGCCAGTATCAGTTTCGAACTGGCCAACATCTGCAACCTCGAATGCGTGATGTGCCTCGGCATGTTGTCGAGCAGCATCCGCCAAAACCGCGACCGGCTCCCGCCCCTGCCCCAACATTACGGGCCCGAACTGCTGGAAGAGCTCCGGTTTTTCGTCCCCCATCTCCGAGAAGGGCTTTTTTTCGGCGGCGAACCTTTTCTGATCCCGCTTTATCTCGATATCTGGGAACTGTTCATCGAGCTCAATCCGTCCTGCAAGATCTGCGTCACGACCAACGGCACGGTGCTCAACCAACGCGTCCGGCGCATCGTCGAATCGCTGCCCAACCTCGAAGTGGTGGTTTCGCTGGACGCGGTGACCAAGGAAACCTACGAAAAAATCCGCGTGAACGCCTCGTTCGAGCGGGTGATGGACAACCTGAGGTATTTCCGGGACGCGATGCGCGCCCACGGCCGACGGCTGATGATCACGCCCACCTTCATGGTCCACAACGCCCCCGAATTCCAGACGCTGTGGGACTTTTGCAACCGGGAGGAAATCGCCCTGGATGTAGGGGTGCTCACCACGCCGCCCGAATTGTCGCTGGCCAACCAATCCGTGGAGTTCATCGAACGGGTCCATGCGCTGTGGGCCGGCCACGAGCCGGCGCCCTGCTCGGATCCCTGGCTCGATGAAACCAATCGGAAGGCTTTTCAGGTCGCCATCGACCACGCCGCTTTCTGGCTCCAAGAACGGCGGACCTATATGGCCGATCCGATGGGCCGACGCCTCGCCGTGTTCCGTCCTGCCAACAAAATGGAACTTTGCGTGGCCAAAACCTTGGAACATACCCTGCGGGCCACCCACGATCCGGGCCTCGCGCTGCGGTTGCTCGAACTGTGGGCCGAACCGGGCAACAAGCTCGAAGCGTACGCCTCGGCCCTCGCCTCACTGGCCGTGCACCTGTATCCCGATGCCGTTGGACCGTCAGCAATGACCGTTGCCGAGGAACTCCTGGAAGAATGGGCCCAAGCGTTCGATCCCGAAAGGCAAATGCAATTGACCCAACACCTCCTCCAATCCGAAAACCCTTGGCACCCCCTGCAGCTGCTCCGCGACGGCGATGTATCGGCTCTGCGGAAACTCGTGGCGGACCTCGCCGAAAAGCCCGCCCTGCCAAAGTTGGAAAGCACTTTTTTTTGAAAACTGCACCAATCAC
>JBEIJQ010000063.1:0-17588 GCA_040380145.1 Lewinellaceae bacterium
CGTCTCCTTAACCAGATGGAAAATGCGTTCTTTTTTGTCTCCTCATCCAAAAGTCCCCACCCCACCCCAAAACCCCTGAAAAACAAATCTGTGGGGTTGTGTACTTTTGTCGCCCCATCGCTCTCCGAAAATTTCCGATATGCGCCGTTTGATCTTGGGCCTCTTGTTGGCCGCTACGGGCGTCTTGCGCGCCCAGACCCTTGAAACCCCTTATTCCGCCGAGCCGGAAATGCCGGAATGGGCACGGGAAATGTACCGGTCCGGAGCCGATGTCGGGGCTGTTCACGAGGCCTATCGAGCGTATTACCGCGAACATCCTTTCCGCAAAAATGCCCACACGCAATATTTCAAGCGCTGGCTGCGGGCCTTTTCACGCTTGCCGTACGCACCCGGCGCCGATGCGGAAACCGTGCGCCGCGCCCGACGGGAGCAGGAGGATTTTGCCCGGCGCAGCGCCGAAATCGGGGCCGTGCGCCAACCGGCCGGCCAGTGGACCTGTGTAGGCCCCTTCGATTTCGACAAAGAGGCCGCCAGTCGTTCCTATGCCGCCGGCAGCGCGCACATCTACACCGCCGAGCAATCGGCCAGCGACCCGGAAGTACTGTACGCGGGCACGGCCACGGCCGGCGTTTGGAAATCCACCGACAAGGGGCTTACCTGGACGGATGTCACCTTCGGATTGTCCCTGGGATCGGTGCTCGCCGTCGAAATCCATCCGTCCGATCCGGACCTGGTGTTTTTCGGCGCGGACGGCAAGCTGTACCAGACTTTGGACGGCGGTCAGACCTGGTCTATCAACCGGAGCGGCCTCGGAACGGTCACCGACATCGCCCTGCAACCCGGCAATTCCTCGGTGATGATGGTGGCCTGCGAAACGGGGTTCTACCGTTCGATCAATGCGGGGGCTTCGTGGAGCACCCTTTTCACGGGCGTTTTCCAAGAAATCGAATTCCATCCGACCGACCCCAATGTGGTCTATGCGATCCGGCAGGTCAATTCGGGCACCTATTTCTACCGTTCGACCAACGGCGGGGCGAATTTCGTGGGCATCGGCGGCACGGGCTGGCCCCAACCCGCCGCCGGCGAGGAACAAATGCGCACCGAGATCGCCACCACACCCGCCGATCCCGATCGAGTGTATGCCCTGTGCACGGGAACGGCCAACGGCGGCTCCGGACTTTTCGGCATCTATGTCAGTTACGACCAGGGGCTCAACTGGACTTTCCGGTGCTGCGGGGCCGGCCCCGGCGGGCCGCCCTCGCCCGGCAACCTCAACCTGATGGGATGGGACGACCAAGGACAGGACGACGGCGGACAATACTACTATGACCTGGCCCTCGACGCCTCCGACTCGAACGCCGATTCGGTGTTCGTGGGCGGGGTCAACCTCTGGATCTCGGCCGATGCGGGCGTCACTTGGATCTGTCCTTCCAAATGGAGCCACTCCTACAAGCCCAATTATGTGCACGCCGATCTGCACGACATCCGCTTTTACGGGGGCGATATCTGGGTGGCCTGCGACGGCGGCCTGTTTTACTCCGACGACGCCGGGGCCACCTTCGACCGCCGCCAAACGGGCATCGCGGGCACCGATTTTTGGGGCTTCGGAATGGGCGCCAAAGATCCGGGCGTGATGATCGGCGGCGCCTACCACAACGGCACGATGCTCAAAGACAACGCCACCTACCTCAACGGTTGGCTCTGCACCGACGGCGGCGACGGCATCCGCGGATATGTGAATCCCGGAATGCCGCGGGTGGCCTACTCCGACTACAACAAGAAATTCCTCTCCGGCAACCGCAACACGGCCATCGCCGCGACCGATTACGACAAAAAGCCCAACGCCAGCTATATCATCGGCGAATCGGGCAATATGGTCTTCCACCCGCACAACCACCGCTTTTTTTACTCCCCCGTGGATTCGGTGCTGTGGAAAACGGAGGACGACGGCGCCTCTTGGACCATGGTGCACAACTTCGGCGACGGACAGCGGCTCGCCCAGATGGATGTGGCCCAAAGCGACCCGGATGTGCTCTACTGCACCACTTTTCCGGGTTGGTGGGAACCCAAAAAAATCTACCGATCGGACGATGCGGGACAGACCTGGACCGACATCACGCCCCCCAACGCATTGCTCGGCAGCGACCTGTGGGTGCCCTATGATGTGACCGTCAGCGGCTCCGACCCCGATGTGCTGTGGATCGCCCGTACCTCGATGTACGGCGACGGCTACCTCAACGGCCGCAAGGTCTTCCGCTCCGCCGACGGGGGCGCCACTTGGACCAACATCACCACCCCGGCGCTCGACAACGAAACGCCCACCAACATCCTGCATGTGCGCGGCAGCGACGAAGGGGTGTACCTCGGCACCCGCCGCGCCGTGTATTACCGCAGCGCGGGCACCGGCGATTGGCAGCTGTACAACAACGGCCTGCCGCCCAACGCCACCTCCATCCAACTGGTCGCCGATCATCGCAACGGTCAAATCGCCAACGGAACCAGCCGCAGCGCCTGGAAAGCGGATTTTTTCGAGGATTCTCCGCCCCAGGCGTGCATTTCCGCCGATCGCTTCACTTCGTATTGCACCCGCGACACCGTTTTCTTCTCCGATCGTTCGGCCCTGCGGGTCGGACCGGGCACGACCTGGCAGTGGGCTTTCCCCGGCGGCTCTCCCGCCGTTTCCACCGATGAAAATCCGCGCGTCGTGTACGCCCTGCCCGGAACCTACGATGTTTCGCTCACCGTGACCGATGCGTTCGGCACCAGCAGCCAAACGCTACAGGGCTTTTTGACCGTTACCGCCGAATGCGAGCCCGATACGGTGCCCGGCAACGCCCTGCGGCTGTCCACCGGCGACGACTGGGCGGTAGTGCCGCCCTTCGACGACACTTTCGGAGAACTGACCCTTTCCGCCTGGATCAAACCCGATGGCAACCAGGCCAGCTATGCCGGGCTTGTTTTCTCGTCGAACAGTGGCGCGACCGGTTTCAATTTCCGCGACAACAACCAGCTCGGTTACCACTGGCGCGACGAGAGCGGCACTTGGGGCTGGGCGGGCGGCCCCACGGTCACACCCGACGAATGGCACCATGTGGCGCTCGTGATCACGCCCACCAACGCCACGGTGTATCTCGACGGCGTCGGATATTCGAGGAATTACACCCACCAACCGGTGGCCTTTTCCGCGCCTTTCCACCTCGGCAACGACCGCGGATACGACTACCGCACTTTCCGCGGACTGATGGAAGAAGTTTGTTTCTACAACCGTGCGCTCTCCCAAAACGAGATCCGCGAAGCGATGCACCTGACCCGCAAACCTTCCGATGATCCGTCCCTGGTGGCCTATTATCAGTTCAACCGACAGTCGGGCACCGAAACGGACCGTGCCGGGGTGCGCCATTTGGCGTTCCACGGAGCGGCATCCCGTCAACTTTCCACGGCCCCGGTGGGCGGCGGCACCTCGGCCCGGGCAACGGTGAACGGCCCCGGCACGGTGTCGTTCACCGGAACGGGTGCCACGCTGACCTTTCCGGCCGCAGGACCGTTCCCCAACGGAGAACTGGTGGTTTCGCGCATCAACCTGCGCCCCGACCAACTGCCTTCGCCCGACTCGCCGGCCCGCAGCTATTGGGTGCTGCAAAACTTCGGCACCAACGCCGCTTTTGCAGAATTGGCTTCCGTACAGCTCGATGGCTACGGACCGATCTCCCCGGCCGAGGCCGCCTCGCCCCAAGATTACGAACTGTTCCAACGCCAGCCGAGGGCCGATGGCGCTACTTGGGGCTTCGTACAGGGAGTCGCCGGATCGGTCGTTGCCGGTGCGGACGGAACGGTGGTTTTCGGTTCCGGCAACGGGGTTGACCGCCCGGGGCAGCTCATGGTGATGCACCATCCCGGCCTGCTGGCCCTCGAAAATGCCCTTGCCCGCCCCGCGGCCCTGCTAGTGCCCAATCCGGTGCACGCCGGCGGCTATCTCGCCCTCGCCTCCGAAGACGGTCCGATCGGCCGCGTGGAACTGTTCGACGCCGCCGGCCGCTTGGCATTCGCCGCCGATGTCCGCGCCAACGAGCCGTTCGTCCCCGGTGTTTTGCCTGCCGGCGTGTATGCCTATCGCCTCGAAATATCCGGAACGGTGCAGAACGGACGATTGGTGGTTTTTTGATCCGGAAGGGCCACCGTTGCAGAATTGGACCTTCTACGGAACAAAACGAGAGGTATTGCACCCTGCTGCCTATTGGCACTCAAATCCGAACAAAACAAAGCAGTTGCCGATCCTTTTGAGTTGCAAAAGTCCCAAAATTTTCATGGGACTTTCGGATTCTCCCAACCGAAATTTTTTTTGAGGATTTCCGGCAGCAACATCCGGTCTGTACTTTGGGGATTTTGTTCCCGGATGGATTTTCTTTTTTTCCCAAAAAGAAAAAGAAAGCCCAGCAAGGCACAAACCCTCTTGCGAAACACCACTCGGCTACCGCTGAAAATCATCGAAAGATCTTCTGCCGCGAAGAACATGCAAGGTCAAATGACATTTCGGGATCATGACAGTTTTTTGGATCAGAAAAAAGGAAAAAAAGGGGGGGGCACGAACAGGAGACATGCGCCCAAGGCAAAAGAAAAACCCCTTCCCCGGGTTGCGGGAAAGGGGCCTCGAAAAGGATAAGGGATGATCAGTGGCCTCCGCCGTTGAGCATTCCGCCGTCTTTGGCGGGAACCGGATCGGATTCCTGTTCGACATTGCCCTTGATGGTCAGGCGCAGGGACTCTTGTCCGGCGGCGTTGGTCGTCAAAGTAACATATTTGGTGAAGTTGCCGACGCGGTTGGTGTCGTACTTGACCTTGATGGAAGATTTTTGGCCGGGCATGATGGGCTCTTTGGGCCAAGTGGGCACGGTGCAACCGCAGCTGCCCTGGGCGTTGGAGATGATCAGCGGCTCGGTGCCGGTATTGGTGAAGACGAACTCCCGCTCGCCGTTGGCGCCTTTCTTGATGTTGCCGTAGTCGATCACATCGCTCGTGAGGGTGAGCTGGGGACCGCCGGCCTTGGGCATTTCAGTGGCCTGCAAAGAGATACCGGGGCTTTGGGCAAACATGGGGGCCGCTGCGAAGGCGGCAAGGGCGATAATTAGAACGGTTTTTTTCATGATGCGTAAAACTGGTTGAAACGGTGATATGGTTGATTGGTTAAACGATGCAAGATAAAGATTTGTTTTGTTCCGGCAGCAAGTGGCGCTTTCCTCGCAAGCCCCTCTTTCCAACGGACGATTTTGCGCTTACGAAAAACCGTGCCATAATTTGGAACGGCATGCCGACATCCGATGATTGCATGTCTTCGCGCCGACAAACGCTCCCTTGAAATTGGACCGGGGCGTTTCCGGCGGGATCTATACATACGGTTCTGCTTTCTCCGAAAAAAAAATCCCCCGCGGATCGGCCGAGGGGGATGGATAGTCGCAGATCAATCTTCTTTGATGAGCACCACGATCTTGTCGGTGGCCCAAAAAGTCTTGAAGTCGGTTATTTTCAGCACGTTGCCTTCGATGCGGTAGCTGGAGGCCGGACGCTCGGGCAGCACCTTGGTGATCTTGCCCTCCGAACATTCGATCTTGTCCTCCTCGTAAAAATTGAACGTGCTCTTGGTCTTTTTGACCGCGTTCTTATAGTCGTCGGTCAGCTCTTGGTTGAGCTTTTTCAGCACCCCGCTCTGGCGAAGGGCCTTTTTGGTGCCGCAGACGACATAGGCCTTGGCGCAGTCCGAGATGAAATCGGTCTTGTTCTTCAGCTCGGAAACGGTGTTCTCCAACTGCGTGTTCGATTCCTCGAGCTTTTGGTTCTTTTCCTTGAGGTCTTCGTAGGCCTGGGCCAACTGGCCGGATTTTTCCAACACCTGCGCTTCGAGCTTGGTCAGCGCCTTGTTCATGTCTTCGATGACGGTGCGGGCTTCCTTGAGCTCGGTTTCCTGCGCCTCGATCTTGCGATTGGCGGCATCCACGAGGTCTTGCAGGCGCTTGTTCTCGACTTTGAAGCCGTTCATTTTGGACTGCAGGGATCGCGCTTGGCGGCTGGCGCGCTCGTTGGCGGCCTTCAGCGCGTTGATTTTGTTCATGATCGCCTGGCGCTGATCCACGCCGCCGGTCTCGGATTCCATTTTCTGCAACAGTTCGCGCATCGCGGCGTCGCGGTCGGCAATGGAGCTCAAAGTATCGTCGATCGCGTTCAAGACATCCATGGTGGCATTGTACTCGCCCTTGCGGAGCTCGTCCTCCGATTTGAGGGTGTTGTACTCCTTCTCCATCTCTTGGTATTTCGCGTTGAGCTCGTCGTATTTGGAGTTGCAGGCGGCCAAACCGGTGAGCAACAACGCGGCGATAGCAGGGAACAGAATTTTTCTCATGTGGTTTTTTATATTTTTTTAAAAAAATAAAATAAAATGTTATTGAACAATTTGTGTTTCGACGCAAAATAACGCCGATTTTTCCGGTAAATTCTTTTTTTTCAAAAAGTTTTTGGAAAAAAAGGGATCATTCCGGAGGCAAAAAGCCCCAACGGAACTGTTTGCGGTTGCGTTTGAGCGCCAGCACGAGCGTGGTCCCATCGGGCAGCCGCCGCGAAAGCGCGGGGCACAGCAGGAACTGATCGGCGTCGGCATGCTTCCACTGGCAGACGGTCCCCAATGCGCCCTTTGCGGACAAGGCCGTGCAGGACGCGCCGCCGTCCGTCCGCGTGGACAGGTTCATCAGCAGCCGGCCGGTTGCGCCGCCCCAAAGGGCAAAAGAGAGGTATTGGGCGGCCGCACCGGTTTCGGTGAGGCTGCGCCGGAACCCCTTGCCCCAGGCCCACTCGCCGTTGGGCTTCAGTCCGAACACCAGCAGGTCTCCGTACCGAAAGGCCCCGTTGACGATCTGCTGGGCCTCCGCCGCCAACAGGAGCCCCCCGTCGGCGGTTTCCTCGAAGTGGTACAGGTCGGTCCATTCGAGCTGTCCGTTTTTTTTCGCGCGCCCCCGTCCGATCATTTCCGCCATGATGGAGTCGGGAAAAGGGATCGATCTCCGCTGCAAGGTTTTTTCGCGGGAAGCGTCTATTTTCAGAAAAAAAACGCCCCTCGCCCGACCGTAATCGGTGGGGGAAAAAAAGCCGGCGCACAAAAGCCGGTCTTCGGCGTCGAAGCGCACCCGGAGGTTGTGGAGATAGCCTTCCCCGGGGATTTCGCAGAAACGGGTTTTCCGATCGCCGGCCCCCAGAAAAAACAGGGTGGGATGCAGATAAGGCTCGTTGGGCCGGAAATCGCCCTCCCTTGCCGAAATGTGCGCGGCCACGGCGACTTCCCCGCGGTTGTCCACGGCCCAATCGCGCACCAAGACCTTTTCGCCGATGCGCCGCACGGGCAACCGGACGCTGTCGGCCCGGAGCACGCCGCCCCGGTCGTCCGCGACGGCGTACCAAAATCGGTCGCCCGGGGTGTCCAACAGCCATTCCGTCCCGGGAAAACGCTCGTGCGGATAATCGGGCAGGAGCGCACAGGCCATCCGTCCGCTGTCGGGCGAAAAGGCCAGCACCGCCCGGTGGCTCAGCGTCGGACGGGCGTGCATCGGCACGAGACAGCCCGGTTCGCCCTCCGGGCGAAAAGCCATCGGATCGAAAGCCTGCATCCACAGCGACATCGAGTCGGGCGGGATGGAATAATCGGGCTGCTCCACCCGGGCGTACTGCTGCTCCGCCAAGGCGTTGTAGCGGTAGCGGGCGATCAGCAGGTATATTTTTCCGCGCCAGGCGAACACTTCCTCCAATCCGGCAAGTTTGCCGAGGGTCAGTTCGAACCGGTCGAGCAACTTTCCTTCCACGGCATCGTATTTTTCGAAGACCGCCCCGGCCTGTCGGCCAAAGGGATGCACCGCCACGAAAAATCCGTTGCCGCACCAGACCGCACCGGCGGGCAGTGCATCCTCGGGCAAAGGCATCGGAGGCCCCCAGCGCAGGGACTGCGCCAAAAGGCCGAGGGGCAACAGCAAAAAGGCGAGCAGGGCGGTTTTCATCCGATCGGTTTGCAAAGGCACGAATGTACGGCCCGAGCCTCGATCTTCCATCGTTTTCGGCGCGCCGGGACCATCCGTTGCAACGGCGCGCAAGGTTAGCTATCTTTGCGGACCATGGAAAACAAGCAATTCAACCGCTATACGGTCACCGCGGCCCTGCCCTACGCCAACGGGCCGCTCCACCTCGGACACCTGTCGGGCGCCTACCTGCCCGCCGATGTCTATGCCCGCCTACTGCGCCTCCAAGGCAAAGATGTGGCCTTCATCTGCGGCTCCGACGAACACGGCGCGGCCATCACCGTGCGCGCCAAAAAAGAAGGGCTTTCCCCGCGCGATATCGTGGACAAGTACCACGCCCTCAACGGCGAATCCTTCCGCCGACTCGGGATTTCCTTCGACATCTTCCACCGCACCTCCGATCCGCTGCACCACGACACGGCCCGGGATTTTTTCAAGACCCTGTACGAAAAAGGGGACCAGTTCGACGAAAAAAGTTCCGAACAGTTCTACGACGAACGCTTCGCACAGTTCCTCGCCGACCGTTTCATCACGGGCGAATGCCCACACTGCGGCAACCCGGAGGCGTTCGGCGACCAGTGCGAGAAATGCGGCCGCGACCTTTCGCCCGATGAACTGAAAAATCCGCGCTCCACCCTGAGCGGCGAGCCGCCCGTGCTGCGGCCCACCAAGCACTGGTATTTCCGGCTGGACCGCCACGAGGAATGGCTCAAAACGTGGATCCGGACGGGCGCGCTCGACGGTCTGCAGCTCCACGATCCGCACACCTGGCGCAACCACGTCACCGGACAATGCCTATCGTGGCTCGACAACGGGCTGCACCCACGGGCCATCACCCGCGATCTCGACTGGGGCATCCCCCTGCCGATCGAAGGGCCAGAAGCGGCCGGCAAGGTGCTCTACGTGTGGTTCGACGCTCCCATCGGCTACATCTCCGCCACCCGCCAATGGGCCGCCGACAACGGCCGCAACTGGGAGGATTACTGGAAAAAAGAGGACACAGCGCTGGTGCATTTCATCGGCAAAGACAACATCGTCTTCCACTGCATCGTCTTTCCGGCCATGCTCAAGGCGCACGGCGGCTACATCCTCCCGCAGAACGTGCCGGCCAACCAGTTCCTCAACTTCGAGGGCCGCAAATTTTCCAAGTCTCGGGGCTGGGGCATCGAACAGCACCGCTACTTGGAAGATTTCGCCGCCTTTGCCAACAAAGAGGACGCCCTGCGCTATTACCTGATCAAGTCCATGCCCGAACAAAAAGACGGCGATTTCAAATGGGACGAGTTCGTGGAAGCGCACGACAACGAATTGGTGGCCAACCTCGGCAATTTCTTCAACCGGGTCTTGTCGCTCACGCAAAATTATTTCGGCGGCGAGGTGCCCGCTTTCCTGCCCGAAACCGCTCTGCGCGGCTCCGCGGCCGAAACGCGGACGACCGCCCAGGACTTCCTCTCGGGCGAAGTCCTTTCCCAGTTGGAAACGATCGCCCGCGAAACAGAGGCCTTCGAGTTCAAGAACGCCCTCAAGGCATTTATGGATATGTCTTCGATCGGCAACGCCTTTTTGCAGAACAACGCGCCGTGGACGGTCCGCAAGACCGACCCGGATGCCCCCGAAGTGGCGGCCTGCCTGAACGCCTGCCTGCAACTGTGCGCCGCGCTGAGCGTGGCCGCACAGCCCTTCCTGCCCTTTACGGCCGACAAGATGCGCCGTCTTCTCCAACTGTCGCCCCTGCAAAACGGCGATTGGACGGCCCTCGGCGCCGCACTGCGCGGCGAAGGGGCCGCCTCGCCGATGCCCGTCGGACACCGCATCTCCGCGCCCGAACTCCTCTTCGCCAAGATCAACGACCCCAAGGATCCCGTCCGGGCCGACCTCGTGGCCGCCCAAAAAGCCCATTTGGCGACGATCCTCGCAGAAGAGAAAGCCGAAACGCCGTTGGCGCCCCTCTCCCCTACCCTTGCCCCTTCGGCCGCCCCGATCAAAGATTCGGTGGACTACGAGGCTTTTTCCCGCATGGACATCCGCACGGCGACGGTGCTGGCCGCCGAGCGCGTGGAAAAAGCCGACAAACTCCTGAAACTGACCTTGGATCTCGGGTTCGAGCAGCGCACCGTCGTTTCCGGCATCGCCCAACATTACTCGCCCGAGGAAATGGTGGGACGCCAGGTACTGCTGCTGGCCAACCTCGAACCGCGCAAGTTGCGCGGCATCGTGTCGCAGGGCATGATCCTCACCGCCGAGCACGCCGACGGGCGGTTGTCGCTGGTCGCCCCGGACGAGGCCGGCTTCGGCAACGGCTGGGTGGTGAAATGACTCGCCCCCCCATAACAACACTTCCCGATTCGTCCGAATCTGCCTTCACCTCAACAAGAACTGCAGGATCAGGAAGCCCACGATCCCGTATTTGCCCCATTTGACCTGATCCGGCCAGCGCAGTTTGGCCCAGCGATAAAGCATCATCGCTGCATAAACCGCGGCCATGATCAAGGCGTAAATACCGAAATTTTCCGCCATGGACACCCCGTCCCCCACGGTTTTTCGCAGCGAGGTTTGGTTCCATAGCGAGCCGTACACCACAAAAACGTGCACCATGTACAGGAAAAGCGATTCCTGTCCCGCGATTTCCAATCCGCGGACAGCCCAATATTTCCGATCCCCGATCCATCTGAACAGCAGCATCAATCCAAGGTAAATGGACACGGTGATGCCCACTCGGAACATAAAATAGTTCGGGGCTGTCCACCACCAGTCCGGATTGCCCGGATCCACGCTGTTTATGCCCCAAAGACCTGCCAACAGCGCCAAGACTGCGCTCAGCGCGGCGATCTTGGGCCGTTGCATCAGCCATTCCGAGCAGCCGCCCATGAACAGGCCCACAAAAAAATATCCGCTCCAGGGAAACAGCGGGAACATCACGTTCGGCTGTCGGCCCAATATCCCGGCAATCCCAAGGGGAAGATCCTGAAAATGTGCGTCCCAATGCCAAACGGCCGGCGCGCCGCCGAACACGGCCAGGGCCACCGCCAGCCCTGCGAGGGGCAGCCAGCGCACCCTCGGCACAGCCCAAAACAGTAGCAGGGCGAAGAGCGACGAGTAGGCGATCAGCGGCAGCACATCTATCGCCAAGAAATTTTTCCAGATCTCGTAAGGAGCCTGCATCAATTGTTGGAAAGACCTCGTGGGCAGGTGCATCAGATACCCGAGCAGCAGGATGAAAAAGATCCGCTCCAGGTATTTCCGCAGTCCCGGACCGAAACTCCGGAAGTCGGCTTCTTTTTTGGAGGCCACCAACCAGAAAGAGGCTCCCGCGCAAAAAATGAAGGTCACGGCCACAAAGCCGTTCGACAGATTGAGAAGCGACCAGAACCGGTTGTTCGATTTTTCTAAGGTCGACAGGCAAACGTCCGAAACGTGGGTCTGGACCATCCAAAAGACGGCGAGGCCACGAAAAACGTCCAAAAAAGTCATCCGTTGCTTGGTCATCAACTTCGGCGGGCGTGGGTGTTCAAAGAGATAAAAGAAGTATGGGCGTTGGCAGGGGATTTATCCCAAACAGGCGTACAGCGCACCCAATACGGCCAAGATCGCCAAGGCGGCGACATTGAAAACTGCATCAGTCCGGAAAAGCAGGGGTGTCCACTGTACCGCCTTGGGATCGTCGCCCCGGCGGTTGTCGAGCCATGAAACCCAGACCATCACGACCGCCAACAGCAAAAAGCCCAGGCCCATGCGGTCCATGAACGGCACTTGGGGGAGGGCCCAATCCAACCCGACCGAAACGGGGATCGACAGCAATACCACCAGCATAGCCGCTTGCGAAGACGCTTTTTTCCAAAAAAGTCCGAAAAGAAAGACCACCACCACCCCGGGGCTGATGTAGCCCGTATATTTTTGGATGAACTGGAAGGCCTGCTCTAAGTTGGCCAACAGCGGAGCGGCGGCCACGCCGATCAGGAGCGCGGCGGCGGCGGCCCAGCGGCCCACCTGCACGAGCCGATGGTCTTGTGCCTTGGCTTCCGCGCTCGGGGCATCGCCTCCGAGGTCGGGCAAAAAAAGCGGTTTGTATATGTCGAGGGTGAAAATGGTCGCCGCACTGTTGACCATCGCGCTGACCGAAGAACCCACGGCCGCCGCGAGGGCAGCGAACGCGATGCCTCGGAACCCGGCGCCCACGTAATGGGACAACATCCAAGGATAGGCCTCGTCGTATTTTTCGATCGGGGCTTTCAGCGCGAAGGCCGCAATGCCGGGAACTATCACCACGAGCGGCACCAACAGTTTCAAAAAAGCGGCGAAGACCACGCCGCGTTGCGCTTCCGGGAGGCTTTTGGCCGCCAACGCCCGTTGGATGATGTACTGGTTCATCCCCCAGTAGTACAGGTTGGCGATCCACATGCCGCCCACGAGCACGCTGATGCCCGGCAGGTAGTTCCAAGCGTCCACCATGCTCAGGCTTTGGCCGGGGCCGCGCTCGGCCACGTACACGTCGCCGGGCTGGAGCAGGAGGTTGAATTTTTCGGGGCACTTTTCCCACAGCGCGGCAAAACCCGCCAAGGGACCCTGTCCGCCGCCCACGGCGTCCAGCGAGAGCCAAGTGGTCACCACGCCGCCGACCAGCAGGACGACCACCTGTGCCACCTCGGTCCAAACCACCGCTTTCAACCCTCCGAAAATCGAAGTCGTCGCCGAATAGACCGCCAAGCCCAGGATGCCCCAAAACAACGGGATGCCCATCGCTTCGATCGCTTTTGCGCCGAGGTACAGCACCGAGGAAACGTTGACCAGCACGAAAAGGGCCACCCAAAACACCGCCAGGCCGCTGCGCACGCGCTTGTCGTAGCGCATTTCGAGGAACTGCGGCATGGTGTAGATGCCGTTTTTCAAATAAATGGGCAAAAAATACTTGGCCACGAGGATCAGCGTGGCCGCGGCCATCAGTTCGTACGCAGCGATGGCAAACCCCATCGCGTAGCCGGAGCCCGACATGCCGATGAACTGTTCGGCGGATATGTTGGAGGCGATCAACGAGCCGCCCACGGCCCACCACGGGATGCTGCCGCCCGCCAGAAAAAAATCGCGGGCCGTTTCGCCGGCGGATTTTTCGCGCCGACCGATCCAAAGGCCCAACCCCATGATCAGCAGGGCGGAACCACAAAAAGCGACCAGATCGAGCGTGTTCATTTTTTCGAAAAAAATCGGTTCAGGCGCTTTCGCGGAAAATCCCCCGCAACCATTTCAACATGGCGAAAATGATCGCCGCCGCACCGAGCAGCAGACCGATGTTGATGACGAATGGAAGCGTTTTGTCGTCGTAACTGTCCCACATCGAAGACAGTACGCCGGCCATTTTGTTGCCGATCGAAGTGGCGAGGAACCAGCCTCCCATCATCACGGCGGTCAGTCGCACGGGGCTCAGCTTGGAGACCAACGAAAGCCCCATGGGGCTGAGGAACAACTCTCCGATGGTGAGCACGAAGTAGGTGGATACGAACCACCACGGCGAGGCCTTGATCGCGCCGTTGTGGCAGGCCATTACCGCCCCGATCATGAAGAACATCGATACCGCGCTGATGACCAGCCCCCAGAAAATTTTGTCGGGCGTTGACGGCTCTTTGCCTCGGCTACGCAGCCAGCCGAAGAAGGCCAGCACAAGAGGGGTGAGCACGATCACCCAAAAAGGATTGACCGATTGCGATAGGTTGGTGGCGAACACATGGATTTTTTCGCCCGGTCCCGGTCTTTCCTCCATGGGGATGTTGAGCAGGTACGGATCCACTGTCGGGCCTGTTTGTCCGGTGGGGCGGAACTGTGCGTCCAGCATTTTCCCGACCGTCGAATCGCCTTTCACCACGTCGGCGAGGCGCAGCGCCGAAAGTGTCGGCTGAACGGCGGCGGGCACTTCTCGGTCGGTGTATTTTTGGGCCCACGTGTTCATCATCGCACCGTTCTGCTTGAAAACCGCCCAAAAGGCCACCGACACCACGCACACGGCCAGGATGGCCGCGATCGGGCGCTTTTCTTCCGGAGCCGCCCGACGCATCAGCAGCACATAGTACACGATGATGGGCACGCAGGCAAACAGGAACGCGTCCGTGGACTTGTCCTTCAAGATAGGGGTCTGGGGGAAAAAATATCCGAGGATGGCCATTGCCAGGGCGGGCAAGAAGATCGTCAGGAAAATATCCCGCAGCGGCATGTCGCCCGCTTTGAGGGGCTTGAGCACATCGGCGTGCGCATAGTGCCGGTCGCCGAACCAGAAGATTCCGATGCCCACGAACATGCCGATGCCCGCTGCGATAAAAGCTGCGCCCCAACCGTAGGTGAGGTACATCGCCGCGCCCACGAAGTTGCAGATGAAAGCGCCGATGTTGATGCCCATGTAAAATATGTTGTACCCCGAGTCTTTTTCACCCGAAAAACGGGGCTCGTTGTACAGATTGCCGAGGAGCGTGGAAATGTTCGGTTTGAAAAAACCGTTGCCGAAAACCACCAGCGCAATGGCCGCGTACAGGGCGTACAAATGGTGGACGGCCATGAGGCAATAGCCCGCGCCCATCAACAAACCGCCGATCGTGATCGAGCGGCGGTAGCCCAGCACGCGGTCGGCCAGCAACCCGCCCAAGAAAGGAGTCAGGAACACCAGCGCGATGAAGGTGCCGTACAGGTTGCTGGCTTCGTTTTCCGTCAGGCCGAATCCGCCCTTGTCCACCGTTTCTTTCAGGTACAGGGTGAAAATCCCGATCATCAGGTAATACCCGAAGCGCTCCCACATCTCGGTGAAAAACAGGAACGGAAGGCCGGAAGGGTGCTTGCGGAACATGGGCCTACAGTTTGACCTGGTGCTCTTGCTGCAACAGCGAGTGCTTGCGGCTGTAACCGAAATAGATCAATAGGCCGGCCAGCATCCACAAAAACGCCGTGAGCAGGGTATATTTGTCGAGGGCCACGATCATGCCCCCGCACACCAAGATACCGAGGATGGGCACCAGCGGCACCAGCGGCGTCCTGAAGGGGCGCTTGATCTCGGGGTTGGACTTGCGCAGCAGCATGATGCCGGCGCACACCAGCACGAAGGCGAACAAGGTGCCGAAGGAAGTGAGGTCGCCCGCCAAGTGACCCGGCACAAAGGCCGCGAAAATGCCCACGAACACGAACAGGATCGCGTTCGACTTGTACGGAGTATGGTATTTCGGGTGCACATCGCTGAACACTTTGGGCAGCAGCCCGTCTTTGGACATGGAGAAAAACACGCGGCTCTGTCCCATCAACATCACGAGAATCACCGAAGAGAAACCCGCCAAAATGGCGATCGAAACACTTTTTGCCAACCAGCCGTACTCCGTCATGTAGGTTTGGATCGCGTACGCCACGGAAGCCTCGCGGCCCTTGCTCGGATCGGCGAACTCCTGCCAGTTGGCCACGCCCGTCAGCACGTGTCCGAACAAAATGTACAGCACCGTGCACACCACCAGCGAACCCAAAATGCCGATCGGCATGTCGCGGGCCGGGTTTTTGGCTTCCTGGGCCGCAGTGGACACCGCATCGAAACCGATGAAGGCAAAGAACACGATGGCCGCTCCGCCCAAAATGCCCCCGTAACCGTGCTTGAAGAAGCCGGAGTAGTCGATGAGCACCTTGCCGTTGCCGTCTAGCACCGGTGCCGTGTCGGCCGGGATCAGATACGGCGTGAAGTTCGCCGGGTTGATGTACTGCCAGCCCAAAGCGATGAACAACAGCACGATCGCCACTTTCACGAACACGATGACGGCATTCACCAAGGCCGATTCCTGTGTGCCGCGGATCAGCAGTGCCGAAAGCAGGAACAGGATCAGCACCGCCGGAAAGTTAACGACCCCGTAATGGGTCACGCCGTTGATCACCGTGCTCTCGAACGGACTGTGACAATACTCGTAGGGTATGGCCCCGTTGAGCAGGTTGTTGAGATACTCGCTCCAAGCGATCGACACGGTGGCCGCGCCGAGGGCGTATTCCATCACCAGGGCCCAGCCGATGATCCATGCCACCAGCTCGCCCATAGTCGTATAAGCGTATGTATAGGCGCTGCCGGCGATGGGGATCATGGCGGCGAATTCCGCATAGCAAAGCCCCGCGAAAGCACAGCCGATGGCCGCCACCACGAAGGCCAGCGTCACGCCCGGTCCGGAGGCCTGCGCGGCCGCGGCCGCGGTGCGGACGAAAAGTCCGGCGCCGATGATGGCGCCGATGCCGAGGGCCACCAGATTGGCCGCGCCCAAGGTGCGCTTCAGGCTGCCCTGTCCGCTCGAAGAAGCTTCTTGCAGCAGGAGGGTGAGGGATTTTTTGGCAAAAAGACTCATAAAAAGGTTTTAAGGGGAAAAGTGTGCAAATAAAATTCAGGCGCGCGCCGGAAATGCCGCACAAAAAAAGCGGTTTTTTCCGAAAGGAGTAAAAATAAACGGTTTTGAGGAAAAAAAGCGCTCTTACAGCACCGTCATATTTTGGAAAGGGCGTTTTTCCGGACAATCGGTGTTGTAGTGCAGACCGCGGCTCTCTCGGCGCATCGAGGCCGAGCGCGCGATCAGGTACCCGATCGTGATCAGGTTGCGCAGTTCGCACAGCTGGGGGGAAAGGGTGGTCGTGTGGTACAGTTCCTCGGTCTCGACATACAATTGGTGCAGGCGGTCCAAGGCACGTTTCAGGCGGATGTCGTTGCGAACGATACCCACATAATGGCTCATGATTTCCTTCAACTCCTTGGTGCCCTGCGTAATGAGCACCATTTCCTTGGGATGGGTGGTCCCTTCGACGTTCCAGTCGGGAATGCCCTCCGGCAAAGCGTATTCTTCGATGGCCAAGCAGACATCGTCGCAGATCCGGTGGGCAAAGACCATGGCCTCCAACAACGAGTTGGAAGCCAGTCGGTTGGCCCCGTGCAGTCCCGTGCACGAACATTCGCCGCAGGCGTACAGCCGTTCGATGGACGACCGCCCCCGCACGTCCACCCGGATGCCGCCGCACAGGTAATGCGCCGCCGGAACGACCGGGATGGGATCTTTCAGTGGATCCACGCCCATCTGCAAACATTTTTCGTGGATCGTGGGAAAATGGTCCACAAACCCCTTCGGATCCAAGTGGGTGCAGTCGAGGCAGACATGCTCGTCGCCCCGGGTCTTGATCTCGTTGTCGATGGCCCGCGCCACGATGTCGCGCGGAGCCAGGGACTCGCGCCGGTCGTACTTGTGCATGAAAGGCTGTCCGTCCCGGGTCTTGAGCACGGCCCCGAAGCCCCGCACCGCCTCCGAGATCAGAAAAACGGGGTTTTCGCCCGAGGGGTGGTACAGCGCCGTGGGATGGAACTGCACGAACTCCATGTTTTCCACCCAGCCCTTGGCCCGATAGACCATCGCGATGCCATCGCCCGTGGCCACCGTGGGGTTGGTGGTGCTTTTGTACACCTGCCCGGCACCGCCCGTGGCCAACACGGTGGCGCGCGACAAAATGGTCTCGATCTGGTTGGTCTTCAGGTTGAGGGCGTATGTGCCGTAACAGGCGATGCCC
>JBEIJQ010000064.1:0-17370 GCA_040380145.1 Lewinellaceae bacterium
CCTAAACCCCGTGCCCAACACGGGAACCCTTACCAACGTAGGGATGAGCCACGTGGGCGTATTCATCAATGGCGTGCCGATGTTCAACTACGGCGACGGATTTTCGTGGAACAACCAGGGCATCTGGAGGCGGGACGCGACTTTTTGGGAAAGGAACGGTTTCGACTGTGCGAAAGGCCACCCTGCCCCTGTTATGGGAGCCGGGCAAACCAGCGGCAGCTATCACCACCACCAAAATCCGACCGCCTTTGATTTGGATCTGGTTAACATTTCCACGATTTGCGACCTATATCCGGCGGATGGCCTGTACGTGATGGATTCCACCCAACATTCGCCCCTGATTGGTTTTGCATTCGACGGCTACCCCATTTATGGATCGTATGGTTTTGCCAACGCCGATGGCACGGGGGGTATCAAACGGATGCAGTCCAGCTATGCCAAGCGCAACATCACCGATCGGACAACACTGCCCGACGGCACGGTTCTGACCCCGGCGCAATACGGCCCTTCGTTGGCCCAGTATCCCTTGGGGGCTTACAGGGAAGATTTCGTGTACACGGCAGGATACGGCGATCTGGACCAGCACAATGGCCGTTTCAGCGTGACCCCGGAGTACCCCAACGGCATCTATTGCTATTTCGCTACTGTGGACGAATACCAACACTCGTACTATCCGCACATTTTGGGGCCGACCTATTACGGAGTGGTGGCGACGGCCAATTTCGGAGCCCCCGGCCAGCCCAATCCAACCACCGTGACGATCAACGAACCGGTCACGCAGTACAATCCCCTGACCGCGGTTCAAGAAATACCCGAGAAAGCGGCCTTCCGACTGGCTATCTACCCCAATCCGGCCAGTGATTTTGCGGCGATCCAGCTCGAGGAAATCGTGCACGGAGACGTGTTGGTGGAACTGTTGGACGCCAAGGGGGCGCTCGTCCGGTCAACCGTGCTGTACCAAGGGAGCACGCTCTGCCACTTCGATCTTCGTACCCTTTACAGCGGGTCCTACATCGTGCGCTTGTCGGACAAAAACCGCACGATGTCCCGCACGATCGTGGTTCAGCAAGATTGATCTTAGGTCCTCGTTGGGTATTTGCCCTACATTCTGTTGGATGGTTCAGTAGGGCTGTCGGAATGGGTATACGCAGCCTTGTTGGTTTGTTTTTTGAGAAAAAACTTCCTCTAAATGGTAAAAAAATACCTCTAAATAGGGAAAGAAATGGTGTCCGGCGCACAAAATTGCTCCCCTGCTAACAGATTGCAACGTTCGGACAGAAAATGGTTCTTGCCCCGCCATTTTTCCTTTTCTTCCAAAACCGTTGACCTTGAAATAGATAAACCCCAAAATTTCCCGCTTAGGGAAATTTTGGGGTTCAGGAGCGCCGTTTGAGCGCCCGTTGACGATTCATGATCGGGAGCGTACTATCGAACCGTTTATTTCTTTTTTTGTCCCCAGTCGAATGTGTTGATGAACCCTGTGTTGAAATCACCGCGACGGAAGGCTTCGGAGGCCATCAATTTTTGGTGGAAGGGGATGGTAGTCTTGATCCCTTCCACGATGAATTCGTCGAGGGCACGGGCCATTTTGTCGAGTGCCTCGTCGCGGGTTTGGGCTCGGCAGATCAGTTTGGCGATCATCGAATCGTAGTAGGGCGGAATCGTGTATCCGGCATACACGTGCGTGTCCACGCGCACACCGTGGCCTTTGGAGGTGTGTAGCGAAGTGATCTTTCCCGGGCTGGGCCGAAAATCGTTGAAGGGATCCTCGGCATTGATCCGGCATTCGATCGCGTGCAGGATGGGCTCGTAATTTTTGCCCGAAATTTCGTCGCCCATGGCGATCTTGATCTGCTCCTTGATGAGGTCGTAATCAATGACCTCTTCCGTCACGCAGTGCTCCACTTGGATCCGCGTGTTCATTTCCATGAAATAAAAATTGCGGTACTTGTCCACCAAGAATTCCACCGTGCCGACCCCTTCGTAATTGATGGCTTGGCCCGCCTTGATGGCCGCATCGCCCATGGCTTTTCGGAGCTCGGGAGTCATGAAGGGCGAAGGGGATTCTTCGACCAATTTCTGGTGGCGGCGCTGGATGGAGCAATCGCGTTCCGAGAGGTGGCAGACCCGTCCATACTGGTCGCCCGCGATCTGGAACTCGATATGGCGGGGCTCTTCGATGAATTTTTCGATATAGATGCCGTCGTTGCTGAAAGCTGCTTTGGCCTCCATACGGGCCGTATTCCAAGCGTTTTCGAACTCTTCAGGTTTCCAGACCACGCGCATCCCGCGCCCGCCGCCGCCGGCTGTGGCCTTGAGGATCACCGGATAACCGATTTCCTTGGCAAGTTTCAAGCCCTGTTTCACATCGCGGAGCAGGCCCTCGGAGCCGGGCACCACCGGCACTTTGGCGCGGATCATGGTTTCCTTGGCCGTGATCTTGTCGCCCATCTTGCGGATCTGCTGGGGCGTGGGGCCGATGAACTTGACCCCATACTGCCCGCAAATCTCGGCAAAATCGGCGTTTTCGGCCAAAAAGCCATATCCCGGGTGGATGGCATCGGCGTTGGTGATCTCCACGGCCGCCATGATGCGGGGGATGTTGAGGTAGGATTGCGCGCTGGCGGGCGGACCGATGCACACGGCCTCGTCGGCGAAGCGCACGTGGAGGCTGTCGCGGTCGGCGGTCGAATAAACGGCGACCGTTTGCAGGCCCATTTCTTTGCAGGTGCGGATCACCCGTAGGGCGATTTCGCCGCGATTGGCGATCAGTACTTTTTTGAACATGAAAAACGGCTCGTCTGAAAGGTAAAGATCATCAATCCTGCTCGACCAAGAAGAGTGCTTGGTCGTACTCCACGGGGGAGGCGTCGTCGATCAACACCTTGACCACGCGGCCGGCCAAATCGGATTCCACTTCGTTGAACAATTTCATGGCCTCGATGATGCACACGGGCTGGCCTTTGGCGATCGTGTCGCCCACTTGGACATACGCGGGCTTGCCCGGTCCAGGTGAGCGGTAGAAGGTTCCGACCATCGGGGAGCGTACCTCGACGAGGTTTTTGCCGGAAGCTTCGGCTGCGGGGGCTTCTTTGGCCGCGGGCGCGGCTGTCGGAGCGGCTGCGGGGGCTGCCGGAGCCGGGGCGGCCGCGGGAGCCGAGGCGATGGGCATCGGAACGGCCACGGGGGCAGGCATGGCTATCGGTGCAGAGGGCATCGTACGGGCGTCCGAATAATTCTGCGTCCGAATGGTGATCTTGAAGTCGCCGTCTTCTATGCGCACTTCGCTGAGATTGGTCTCGCTGATCAAGCGGATCAACTCCTTTACGGTCTTGATGTCCATAGGTTATTTTTTTTCGCGTTCGAGGTATGCGCCGGTTTCGGTATCCACCCGGATCTTGTCGCCTTCTTTGATGAACAGGGGCACGCGCACCGATGCGCCCGTTTCAAGGGTCGCTGGGGTGAGGGTGTTGGTAGCCGTGTCGCCGCGCACGCCGGGCTCCACATAAGTGACTTCGAGCCACACCGACTGGGGCAGTTCGCAGGCGAGGGGCGTTTCCTTGGCCGCATGGAAAACGATGTACACCAGCTCGCCGTCTTTGAGGAACTGGGGGTTTTCGATCATGTCTTCCTTGATGACGACTTGGTCGAAATCGTCGTTGTTCATGAAGTTGAAATCGGAGCCCTCGCGGTACAGAAACTGATATTGGCGGCGTTCCACCACCACATCGTCGATCTTGTGGCCGGCCGGAAAGGTGTTTTCGATGACGCGGCCGTTCGTGAGGCTGCGCAGTTTGGTGCGCACGAAAGCGTTGCCTTTGCCGGGCTTGACGTGCTGGAATTCCACGATGATGTAGGTGTCGCCGTTCATTTCGAGGCACATACCTTTTTTGATGTCGGACGTAGTGGCCATTGTAGTGAAAATGAGGAGTTTATAAAGGCATTGGTTCGATTGGGCCGTACGCGCTTCGCGTGGTGGCACGGTTTATTGGAGGTGCAAAATTAGTTTTTTTTCTGAAACCCAACTCCTTTGCGCCACCTTGCGCCAGAAAACCCTTTGGCGTACACCTGCACAAGGGATTCGGTTCTTTTGAGTAGAAAACATGTTTTCCCTAAAAGAAATCGTTGTCCGCGACAATTTTTTTCTTTGCAACATTATTTGGATTATTTTTGGCGTTGAATAAACCATTTGTCTTTCACCAATTCTTTTTTGCTTGGCCAAATTCGTACCCAATCGCAACGAACAGCGCGAACCGGAGTTCCGCATCAATGATCGCATCCGCGTGCCCGAAGTGCGCCTTGTAGGCGACAACCTGCCCGAACTCAGTGAACTCGTCGGCGAAACCATCAACAATTCGGAGGTTTATCCCACCCGCGTGGCCCGCCAATGGGCCGAAAAAGCGGAGCTCGACCTCGTGGAAATTTCTTCCAACAGTTCGCCGCCCGTTTGTCGCATCATCGATTTCAACAAGTTCCTGTACGACCGCAAGAAAAAGGACAAGGAACTGAAGGCCAAGCAGGTCAAGACCGTCATAAAAGAAATCCGGTTCGGCCCCAACACGGACGACCACGACTTCGATTTCAAGCTCAAACATGCCATCCGTTTCTTGGAGGAAGGCTCCAAGGTAAAGGCCTATGTGCAGTTCAAGGGCCGTGCGATCGTGTTCAAAGACCGCGGCGAGGAATTGCTGAAGCGTTTCTTGGAAGGCCTCGAAGAGCACGGCCAACCCGAAGCCGACCTGAAATTGGAAGGTCGGCGCATGTTCGTCCACATCGTGCCCAAGAAAAAGAAAAAATAAGCGCCCCGATGCCGATCGCAGGCGTTGATTTCGGCAGCAAACTGGCCGGCACCACTGTGGCAGCCTCTCCGCTTTTCGCACCTCTGATCGTACGCTCCAGAAAAGGGGAGGACGCCGACGCGTTTTTGGCTGACGCACTGCTGGACAAAGGCATCCGAACGGTGTTCCTCGACGCACCGCTTTCATTGCCCGGCGTGTACACCGGCATGTCCGGGCGATCGGACTACCATTATCGCGAGGGCGACAGAACGCTCGGCGCCATGTCGCCGATGTTTTTGGGCGGACTCACCGCCCGGGCCATGCGACTGCGCTCTTTGTTCGAAAAAAACGGCATCGCCGTGCTGGAAACCTATCCCGCCGAACAGGCGCGCCGCTTGGGGCTGCACCATATAGGCTACAAAAAAAAGACGGCCCGTCCATCGGACCTGGGGCCGCACCTACTTCCTCTTCTGGGTTCCTGCGAAATCACTGCTGCAGAGATCATGACATGGCACGACTTCGATGCCCTGCTCGCATTGCTGGCAGGGGTCCGTTGGACGGCCGGGGAGGCCGTTTTTATTGGAGATCCGGCAGAGGGCGGCATCTGGATATGAGGCCGGCGAAACATTTTTTGTCCTTTTTCTGATTTTTTTTCAGAAAAAAGTCCATCTTGGAGCGGCAAAAAGAAAATTGGAACCGTTTTTGCAGTGGCGCGTTTTGAGAAAAGAGTATTCTCTTTTTCCGAAAAATATTTTTGCCGAACACCTTTGAATTTGCAATTTTTACTTTTACCTAAAATTCATTGCCGTATGAACAGGATTTTGTGCCTCACATCGCTGGTTCTACCGCTCGCGCTCCTACCGCTGTGGACAGTGGCTCAGCAAAACGACGACGTGTACTATGATCCCAGCGATGCCGAGTTCATCGCCGCGGCCTCGGAATATCAAGCCCCGCAAGAGGCTTACCGCGCCCCACGGGATTTCACGCCCGCTCCGGACTACACCCAGACGGACAACACCGCGCCCGGGACCACCAATATCTACAACTATTACGATCAGGACTACGATTATTACTATTCTTCGCGGTTGCGCAGGTTTTACAACCCGATGCCGATCTCGAACTTCGGCTACTTCAGCCCCTATTTCATCGACACCTATTGGTACGACCCCTTCCGCCCCGGCCTGAACATCTACATCAGCGTCGGCAACAACTGGGGCTGGAACAACCCTTGGCGTAATCCTTGGAACAACTGGGGCTGGAACAACGGTTGGAACAACTGGGGTTGGAACAACGGTTGGAACAACTGGGGCGCCTACAACGCCGGCTACAACAACGGATATTGGGACGGCTACTATGCCGGACAATGGAACAGTGGTTGGAACAACGGCTGGAACAACTGGGGGTGGAACAACGGATGGTTCAGCAACCATTACAACAACAACAACTATTGGCAGGAAACCACCCCGGGGTACGACGATTACTATTACGGTCCCCGTCGTCCGACCGCCGGCAACAACGGCAACGGAATGAACATCGACCGCGAACTTGACGACAACAATGGCCCCGGCGTCAATGCCCCGGTGAACGGGCAGCCGATCCAAGTAACCCTCCCCGGACAGGGCAACAACGGCAACAACGGTCCCGGCAGAAATCCCGCGACCGTCAATCAATCTCCGGCCCAAAACGCGCCCGCTCCACAAGACCCGCGCGCTACGCCCAACCAAGGCGGCTTCTCCCCCGCCAACGATCAACCGGTGCGCAACACGCCCCCGGCCATCGAGCAACAAACGCCCCGCGATCCGATCCGCAATCCACAGCAAACGCCCGCTCAGCCGCCCCGCGGACAAGACGGCGGTTTCACGCCTGCTCCCCAGCAACCGGCCCAACCCCCGCGCTATGAAACTCCGCGTCAGGATCCGCCGCGCCAAGCCGAGCCTCCGCGCTACGAAACCCCTCGTCAGGAGCCTCCTCGCCAAGCAGAGCCTCCCCGCTACGAAACCCCTCGCCAGGAGCCTCCTCGCCAAGCCCAGCCCCCGCGCTACGAAACTCCTCGCCAGGAGCCTCCTCGCCAAGCAGAGCCTCCCCGCTACGAAACTCCTCGCCAGGATCCTCCGAGGTATCAGACTCCCCGCCAAGATCCTCCGCGTCAGGCAGAGCCGCCGCGCTATGAAAAACCGCGTCAAGATCCTCCTCGTCAAGCCGAGCCTCCGCGCCAGGAGGCCCCGCGCTACGAAAAGCCCCGTCAGGAAGCACCTCGCCACGAAGCTCCCCGTCAGAATACCCCTCGCCAAGAGGCCCCTCGCGGCAACGGAGGCGGTGGTCGCGGCGGACGGGGTTGATCCCGCGCAGAGGTCATATCTTTGCTCTGCCAAAAGCCGTCCCTGCCGCTGCTCGGCGGGGACGGCTTTTGGATGTTGTGGAGCCCGATCTTACTTTTCCAAACCATTCCATCTGGATTCAAATTTTCGCCATGAGATTTTGGACTTTGATCTGCTTTTTGTCGGCCAGTTTTGTCCTCCGCGCACAAAGCGCCGCCGATGCGCTCCGGTACTCCCGCTTGGTCATGGGCGGCACGGCCCGTTCGATCGGAGCGGGCAATGCCTTTGGCGCCGTCGGGGCGGATTTTTCTGTACTGGGAACCAATCCGGCCGGCCTGGGACTTTACCGGGCCACCGAATTCAACTTCACTCCGGGCATCTACACCATCAATACAGAAACCACTTTCGAAGATGCACCTTACTTTTCCGATGCACAGCGCACCCGATTCGTCTTGCCGAATATCGGGCTTTCGATTTATTCGCCTTTGCGCGGCGAAAAATGGAAAGCGCTTAATTTCGGCTTGGGTCTCAGTCGGATGGCCGATTTCAACCAGCGCTTTTCCTACCAGGGCGAATCCAACGGAAGCATCGCCGAAATGTGGCTGCAAAACGCCCAGGGAACGGCCCCAGACAACCTCAACCCTTTTTCCGAAAAATTGGCCTACCTCGGCTATATTTTGGACAACCCCAACGCCACCACGGAGTACACTTCCGTTTTGGACGCCTCGAGCCGTACCTTGAAGGAAGAGTCCCTCCTGTCAAAAGGCGGGATCGACGACCTGCAAATGGGCCTGGCCACCAACTACATGGACAAACTGTACCTCGGTTTCGGCCTCAATGTGAGTTTTCTAAATTACAAAAGCGAAAGGACTTATGCCGAAAGCGACCTGAGCAACACCGAGCCGGATTTCGTTTCGTTGGATTTCCGGGAGGAACTGTCCACCGGCGGCGTGGGCGTAAACCTCAAACTGGGCGCAATGTACCGAGCACTGCCCTGGCTGCGCATCGGATTGGGCGTACATACGCCCACTTGGTATCGCTTGAACGATCAGTTCAGCAGTTCGCTCACCTCCTCGGCCTACTACCAGGCGCAGCTCTACGAGGGCACCAACGAGTCCCCCGAAGGCAAATTCACTTACAATCTGCGCACTCCGATGCGGGTGTTGGGCAGCGTGGTCTTTTTGTCGAAAAAAATCGGCTTCTTCTCGGCGGAGGTCGAATTTTTGGATTACGGCTCGGCCAAATTCGATTTTCTGGACAATTTCAACCAAGGCGACCAGCAGTTTTTGCGCGTGCTCAACCAGCAGATTTCCAACCAATACGCAGGCGCCATCAACGCCCGCCTCGGCGGCGAACTGCTTTTGGACATTTTCCGTCTGCGCGCCGGTTACGGCTTTTACGGCTCTCCCTTCCAAAATGTGGGTTCCGGCGGGGAAAGAGAGGACTACCACGCTTTTTCCTTTGGGGCCGGGCTGCGCGAAAGACGCTTTTACCTGGATTTGGCGTACCGCTACCTGTACACCCGTTCGACCTACCTTCCCTATGTAGCCCCCAACACGCCCAATTCCACGGAAATTGTCAACCAATTGGGTGGCAACCTGTTTTTGGTCACCATCGGGTTCCGTTTCGGATAGGCCCGTATACGAGGTGTCCTTACCTGAATTCGATTAAGTTCATATTGTGGAGGTTTTTTTATTAAAAAAAATATTGACAATGTGGGTTTTGGTGCCGAAACAGAATAATGTTCAAAAAATTATTGTGGCCGGGAACGTTTGAATGGTAACGACCTATTGAGATCTAATCCAAATAACTTTTCAAACCACCTTATCGTGTCCAACCCATTGTTTTCGCCCATTCGTGTGGGCGGCCTTTCCTTGCCGAACCGCATCGTCATGGCGCCCATGACCCGTTGCAGGGCTCTGGGGAATGTTCCCAACCTATTGATGGCGGAATATTACGCCCAGCGATCGGGCGCGGGCCTTATCATCACCGAGGGCACTTCGCCGTCGCCCAACGGTCTTGGATATGCCCGAATTCCGGGTCTTTACAGCGCCGAACAAATGGCGGGCTGGAAACTGGTGACCGATGCCGTGCACGCCCGGAGCAGCAAAATTTTTGTCCAACTGATGCACACTGGCCGAGTTTCCCACTTGTCCAACATGCCCGCCGGCGCAAAAGTCATGGCCCCTAGCGCGATCACGGCAGCCGGGGAGATTTGGACGGATGCCCAAGGCCAGCAGCCTCATTCGGCGCCTGAAGAAATGACAGCGGACGAAATCAGCACTGCCATCCAAGAATTTGCCCAAGCGGCCCGAAACGCCTTGGCAGCCGGTTTCGACGGCGTGGAACTGCACGGTGCGAACGGTTACCTGCTCGAACAGTTTTTCCGCCCCACCAGCAACCACCGCGGCGATGCCTACGGCGGCAGCGTGGAAAACCGCGCCCGCTTTGTGCTCGAAACGATCGAGGCCGTCAAAAATGCGATCGGCACCGATAAGGTCGGCATACGCCTTTCCCCCTTTGGCGTGAACGGCGACATGGCCCTGTACCCTGAAATGGAGCAGGATTATTTTTATCTGATCGAGAAAATCGCCGAAACGGGGATCCTGTACCTGCATTTGGCCGACCACAGTTCGATGGGCGCGCCGGCCATCCCCGACAGCCTGTTCGAAGGCGCTCGCGCGCGCTTCAAAGGTTGTATCGTCCGCTGCGGGAACTACAACGCCGCCACCGCTGAAGCGGTCCTCCAAAGCGGCCAGGCCGATCTGGTGGCTTTGGGCCGCCCGTTCATCTCCAATCCCGACTTGGTCGAACGCCTGCAGAACGGTTCCGAACTTCGGCAGCCCGATTTTTCAACCCTGTACACCGCCGACGAGAAAGGATACACCGATTATTGATCTGCCTTTTTCCAAACAGAAAACCCTCCATGCGAATACATGGAGGGCTTTCTGTTTTTTCTGTTATTTCGAAAAGAAGAAAAAACAGCGCCCTCAATACTCCCCGCGGATGCCTCGGGCCACGGCGTCCGGCACAAAACGGCCCGCATCGGCGCCGCCCTTGATGATCTCCCGCACGATGGTCGAACTGATGTGCGAATATTCCGGTTCGCTGATCAAAAAGACCGTTTCCAAACCGTCGCCCACGATGCTGTTGAGCTGGGAAATGGTTTTTTCGTAATCGAAGTCCGAGGCGTTGCGCAGTCCCCGGAGCAGGTATTTGGCCCCCACCTTTTGGCAGTAGTGGGCGGTGAGTTTTTCGAAGGTGTCCACCGAGACTTTGGGCTCGTCGGCGAAGATTTCTTCGATCCATTGCAGCCTTTTGTCCAAGGGGAAAAGCGCGTTTTTCTGCGAATTGGTGCCGATGGCCACGATGATGCGGTCGAACAGCGGCAGGCCGCGCCGCACGATGGCCACGTGGCCCTGGGTCATCGGATCGAAAGAGCCCGGAAAAACAGCGATGCGCATGACGGGGATTTTGAAGGGTTGTTCGACAAAGGTAAAGGCAAAAGTTTTACTTTTGTGCCGCTTTCGGGCGAACAAGATGCCCCCAAGCCTGTTTTCTCAAGGTTCCAAACCATTTTTTGCCCCCAATACTTTTTCTTATGAGAAAAATCAAGTTCCGCGAAGCGTTGCGCGAAGCACTGACCGAAGAAATGCGCCGCGACGAGCGCGTCTTTTTGATGGGCGAGGAAGTGGCCCAATACAATGGTGCTTATAAGGTGAGCGAAGGCCTCTTGGCCGAGTTTGGCGAACGCCGCGTGATCGATACGCCCATTGCCGAGCTCGGGTTCGCCAGCATCGGCGTGGGAGCCGCCATGAACGGCCTGCGCCCCGTGGTGGAGTTCATGACCTGGAACTTCGCCGTCTTGGCCTTCGACCAGATCGTCAACCACGCTGCCAAAGCGCTGAGCATGTCGGCCGGACAATTCCGCTGCCCGATCGTGTTCCGCGGCCCCTCCGGTTCGGCCGGACAACTGGCCCAGCAGCACAGCCAATCCTTTGAGTCCTGGCTGGCCAATGTGCCCGGCCTCAAGGTCATTTCGGTCTCCAATCCCTACGACGCCAAAGGCCTGCTCAAGTCGGCCATTCGCGACGAGGACCCGATCTGCTTCATGGAATCCGAACTGATGTATTCCGACGACGGCGAAGTGCCCGAGGAAGAATACCTGATCCCCATCGGGCTGGCCGACGTGAAACGCGCCGGAACGGACGTCACGCTGGTGTCGTTCAACAAAATGGTCAAGGTGGCCCTCGCCGCCGCCGATGAACTGGCCAAAGAAGGCATCTCCGCCGAGGTCATCGACCTGCGCACGATCCGCCCCTTGGACATCCAGACCATCCTGCGCTCGGTCAAAAAAACCAACCGCCTCGTGATCGTGGAAGAGTCCTGGCCGTTCGCCAGCGTTTCCTCCGAGATCACCTACCAGGTCCAAAAATACGCCTTCGACTACCTCGACTCTCCGATCATTCGCGTCAACAGCGCCGATACCTCTCTCGGCTACGCACCCACGCTGGTCGAAGAGTTCCTGCCCAACCCGACCAAGGTCATCCAAGCGGTCAAGCAGGTTTCGTACGCCTAAAATCCTATCGTGCCCGTGCGCGCTGCCCTGTTCTGCCTCTGGACGCTTATCGCCTTTTCCGGGCTGACGGCCCAGAACAAGCCTGGCGTAGTGGAATTTTCCCTCGCCGTGGAAAAGGTCGGCGCCGCCTCCCTGCCCGCCCTCCACTCATTTGCGTCCGCCCAATGGGACGGAAAATGGATCCTGATCGGCGGACGCACCGACGGCCTGCACCCCCGCGAACCGTTCGCGTCTTTTCCCCACGCGCACAACAATGCCACGGCCCATTTGGTGGACCCCAAGTCCTGGCGCGTTTGGTCCAGGAAGATCGAAGGCCTGCCCGATACCCTGCTGGCGCAGTTGCAGTCCAGCAACATGCAATCCCTGCAGGAGGGCGACAAACTGTACCTGGTCGGCGGTTACGCGGGCTCCGGCGCCGGTTTTGACCACCGCACCTTCCCGTATCTCACCGAGGTCAACCTGCCCAAACTGGCGGCCTGCCTGCAGAAAAAAGACCTGCCTTTTGACGGCATTTTCCGCCAGCGCCGCGACGAACGGATGGCCGTCTGCGGCGGCCAGCTCGCCGAACTCGACGGAGCCTATTACCTCGTGGGCGGACACCGCTTCGACGGGGCCTACAACCCGACGGGTCCCGATCACGGCCCGGGATTCGAACAGCGCTACACCGACGAGGTGCGCCGTTTCTCGCTGGCGGTGGACCGCAAAGGCAATCCCCTGATCGTGGATTACACCGCCTGGCAGGATACGCAGGAACTGCACCGACGCGATTTCAATCTCGTGCCCCAACGTTTCCCCGACGGCAAAACCGCCCTCACGGCCTTTTCCGGGGTTTTCCGCTACGGGCGCAACCTGCCGTGGTCCAACCTCGTGGACATCCGCCCGGAAGGCTATGCGCCGGTGCCCAATTCTTTCCAGTTCCTGAACCATTACCACTGTCCGCGGCTGCCGGTGTACAACCCCCGATCGGGTTCCATGCACACGGTTTTCTTCGGCGGCATCGCCCGCTACTTCGTTTCCCCGGACAAAGACCGCCTGTTGCACGACACGCTGGTGCCTTTCGTCAAGACCATCGGCAAGATGACCCGCTTGAAAGACGGTTCGATGGCGGAATCGGCGATTTGGCCCGAACTGCCCGACTTTTTGGGAACCGCGGCCCATTTTTTCCCTGCCGGACCTTATTTCGACGAAAACGGTATCTTGATGCTCGACCGGCTGCCCGACACGGCGACCGTCACCGTGGGCTACCTGTACGGCGGTATAGTCGCCCAACAGCCCAATGTTTTTTGGCTGGAACCCGCCGACATGAGCCGCGCCGAATCGGCCGTCTATGCCGTGCGCCTATCGCGCAGCACGGCCCGCGCCGACGAACTGGTGCTGACCCCGAACTTCATCACCGGACTGGTCCTGCGCAACGACAAAGAGGCCAATATCCTGCAGTTCGATTTCCTGCAGCCCGACGAGGGTTTTGTGCTGATCCAGCTGCTCGACAAAAACGGCCTCGTCGTGCAGGCATACGACGGCACCCAGATCGAGGGTTACTACACCTTTGATTTCGACATGACCGGGTTGCCCTCCGCGAAATACACGCTGCGCATTTTTGTCAACGGCCAAGAAGCCTCCCAGAGTTTCCAATGGTGAGCGCCGCGCGCTACACCACCGCTCCGCCGCAGCTCGAACCCGATCCCGCCGTACAGCCGTAGCAGTGCTGGTTCACCACGATCGCCCTGCCCGCCATTTTCGAGGCATCGAACCGATCGAGGTGGTCGGGCGCCCCTTGGATGGGCAATCCGAGCATCTGGTTGAAATCGCAGTCGTACAGGCTGCCGTTCCAGCCCACGGAGAGCGTGTTGCGGCACATCAGCCCGCCGACCGTGGCGAGGTTGAACGCTGCCACCAATTTTTCCATATAGGCCGCGTATTGGCCGCTTTCCAGCAGATAGTCCAAAAAGCGGCTGATGGGCATGTTGGCGATGCAGTACAGGCTGTTGAAAACGATGCCGTGGCGCCGCTCCAGTTGCCGCTTGAACTCGGTCTCCAAAGCGGCCTGTCCGGAGGGCAGGAACGCCCCGCTGGGGTTATAGACCAGATCGAGCTGGAGCCCCGAACCCGCCCGTCCGTATCCCACCTCGTTGAGGCGTTGCAGGGCCTTGACGGAATCCGCGAAAACGCCCTCGCCGCGCTGCCCGTCGGTGCGGGTTTCGGCGTAGTGGGGGAGGGACGAGACCACATGCACCCCGTTTTCGGCAAAAAAGGACGGCAGATCGGCGTACTTTTCGTGGGCCACCAAAATCGTGAGGTTGCAGCGGTCCATGACTTTTTTCCCCAGCCGCCTGCATTCTGACACGAACCAGCGGAAATCGGGGTGCATTTCCGGGGCGCCCCCGGTGAGGTCCACGGTGCTAATCTCAGAGCCTGCCAAGATCTCCAGGCATTTTTCCAGATGGGCGCGGCTGATGGCCTCCGTGCGGTCGGGGCCGGCGTCCACATGGCAGTGCGCGCAGCTCTGGTTGCAGCGCTTGCCGACATTGATCTGCAGGATCTGCACCTCCGTGGACAAAAGAGGGTGGACGCCGTGCTCGCGCAACCGGTCGCCAAAGGCGGGCAGGTGCGCAGTATTCGCTTCCTGTCCGTTCAACACGCGGAGCTGGAAAAAGGAATCGCTCAGTTCGCTTCCCCGCGAACGAAGGCTTTTGGTGCGTTGCTTGATGCCCATGTCACTGCGTGAGGCGCTTGGTGTGGTTCATCATCTGCACGGAGTAGGCTAGGGTGGTGCCCGCCCGAATGGCCGAGGCCACGTGCACGGCCTCCATCATCTGCTCCTCGTCGCAGCCCTTTTCCAAACAGGTCGTGGAATAGGCGTCTATGCAATACGGGCATTGCAGGGCGTGCGCCACTCCCAGGGCGATCAGCGCCTTTTCGCGCTCGGTGAGGGCGCCCTCGCGCATCACTTCGCCGTACCACGCAAAGAATTTTTCGCCCATCGGCCGCTGGAAATCGGTGATCTTGCCGAATTTGGCCAAGTCGTCGGAATCAAAATAGTTCATGGGGGAGGGGTTTACAGGATTTTTATTGTCTGAATCAGGATTTACAGGATTTTAGGATTTCCAGGATTTTTATTGTCTGACAAAAATATCACAGCTTCGAAACCAACCGGTCGTAATCCACCCAGCCGTTGGAAAGGGGCACGATCGTGCCGTCGGGTTTTTGGAGCACCACGGTCGGAAAACCGGTAACGCCCAGATTTTGGGCGCGCAAAAAGTCGGCTTCGGCCAAGCGCAGATAGGCCGGGTCACTCATTTTTTTCAAAAAATCGTCCCCGTCCAAGCCGAAAGAACGGGCCAGATCGGCGTACTGCCCGACGTCTTCGGGAGGATTGCCGCCGATGTACAGGGATTCTTGGATCGCCGAGGCGAACAGGACGGCATCCTGCGGACGAAGCGTCTTGAAAACCGAGAGGGCGATGCTTCCCGGCAGGGAATTGACCATCGCGGTGCTGTCCCACAGCGTTTCGCGGAGGAAGCGGTCGCTGAAGCGGGCCCCCGTCATGGCGTTCAGGCGGGGATAGGCGTTGGAGATGAACTCCGCCATTTCGCGGAAGGGACGCACGGACGCACCCGTGACCATCCCGCCCGAAACGACCTCGAAATCGTACTCGGCGCCGTGGGTTTCGCGCAGGCGGCGGATGACCGGCGAAAAGCCGTAGCACCAGCCGCACAACGGATCGTACAGATAAACGATGGTGCCCTTTTTGGCGGTGTCCAAAGGGGTTTCGGTCAGCATCAGCAGGGGCAACAAACAAGCGGCGGCAAAGGGCATCGGACAGTTTTTTTGCAGAAAAAAAAGCGTTTTCGATCACAAGGTAGGGGCTTTGGCGCGATGCGGCAAGAACCGCGCGAAAGTGTCCCCGCTGCGCGGCTTTGCCTATTTTTGTCCCGCCTTTTCGATTTTCTTTTTTCCCCCAAAAAATTCCCCCTTGGAATTCCTCCATCTCCACGAAGACCTGGTCGGGCGCGCCTTCGCTTGGGCCGTGGCCCAAAACGGTCCGTTGTGCTGGTTGGACAGTTGCGGGTACTCGACCTACCCGTATGCCCAGCGCGCGCTGCTGGCCGGGGTGGGAGCGGTGGCCGAACTGGAAGTGCCGCACGGACGAACGGGGGACGCTTTTGCCCGTTTGGAGGAATTTCTAGGAGAAAAAAAACAGTGGAGCTTCGGCTTTTTGTCGTACGACCTGAAAAACGAAATCGAAAAACTGACATCCGTGCACGCCGACCCGCTGGAGTTTCCCGAGGCTTACTGGTTTCACGCGGAAACGGTGCTGATGTTCGACGGAGAAAAGACCTGGACGGTGCTGTCCGCCCACCGCGACCCGGCCGCGATCTGGGCCGAGATCCTGTCCGCGGCGCCCATTCCCCCCGCCGGACCGCGCGCGCCGATCGCCGTGCGCGCCGAAATGGACCGCGAAACCTACCTGCAACGGCTCGCGCAGATCCGGCGGCACATCGTGGACGGCGATGTGTACGAACTGAATTTTTGCCAGCGATTCGTGGTGGAAGGGGCAGATTGGGACGCCCCTGCGCTGTACGGGCGCTTGAACGAACGCTCGCCCGCCCCCTTTTCCGCCTATTTCCGGCGGGCCGAAAAACACCTCCTGTGCGCCAGTCCGGAGCGCTTCCTCGCCAAGCGGGGCGATCTGCTGGTGGCGCAGCCCATCAAGGGCACGGCCAAGCGGCACCCCGATCCCGACACCGACCGATCGGTGGGCGAATCGCTGCGGCTGAGCGAAAAAAACCGCTCGGAAAACGTGATGATCGTGGACTTGGTGCGCAACGACCTGGCCCGCAGTTGTCGCCCCGGCACCGTGCAGGTGGAAGAACTCTTCGGGATCTACGCCTTTCCGCAGGTCTGGCAGATGATCTCGACCGTCACCGGCCGCCTGCGCCCCGAGGTGTCGGGCCTCGAAGCCCTGCGCAACGCCTTTCCCATGGGCTCCATGACGGGCGCGCCCAAGGTCAAGAGCATGGAACTGATCGAACGGTACGAAAACGCCAAGCGCGGCCTGTATTCCGGCGCGGTGGGCTACTTTTCGCCCGAAGGCGATTTCGATTTCAACGTGGTAATCCGCAGCCTGCTCTACGACGAACGCCTCCGCCGCGCCACCTTCTCTGCCGGCGGGGCCATCGTGTACGATTCGGTGCCCGAAGAGGAATACGAAGAGTGCATGGCCAAAACGGCCGGGATCCGTACGGTGCTGGGGATCGAGTAGGGTCGAAAAGGAAGGCCGAGGGGATTTTTGGGGCGTGGCTTTTGGGGTGCGATGGGATGATAATTTTCACTTTTTTTGGGAAAAAATTTTTCTAATTTTTTGATAAAGAGAAATAAACCCAAAATTGTCATTAGAAACGTTGTGCCCGCCTCTTTTGTCAGAATCAGGATTTACAGGATTAAAGGATTTGCAGGATTTTTTTCGCTCCTATTGACCAGTAAGATTTCCTTACATATCGCTATTAGATTTTCTACAACCTCAACTAACATTATTAGCCTGTATTTCAGTTTTTTGCATCCAGTAATTTCTAATGGCGGCTATTAGAAATTTTTCCCAATGACAATTTTGGGATAAATCACAGTTCAGACAAAAAAATGCGCGTGGCTTCCTATGGCGATTTTGGGCTAAATTTGCCTTTTTTCGCCCATCACC
>JBEIJQ010000065.1:0-17223 GCA_040380145.1 Lewinellaceae bacterium
TGCCGATCAGGTCGATGTTTTTCAAGCGGTAGCCCGCACCGACGGTGATCTCGGAGGTTTTGGTCTCGGCCACCGTGTAGTCGAAGAAATTGACGGCCACGTTGCGCGATTTTTTGTACTCGAAACGGGCGGTCAGTTCGTTTTTGAAGCGCATATCGATGCCGATCAGGGGCGCGAACTGTTCGTTGATCACGAGGTCGGGGAATTCGAAGCGCGAGTAGAAACTCTGGGTGTTGGGGTCCACGCGGGTGGGGCTTTCCTGGAAGTCGAGGTCCGTGGCGAAGGAGCTCACGCTGAGGGTGGATTTGTAGGCGTGGGTCAGGCTGAAACTGGTGAGGAACTTGTCGAAGGGCTTGAGCTTGTTGAGCCCGTTGTAGGTGAGCCGCCAGTTGGGCATGGGGAACATTTTGCGGATGTCGCCGAGGAACACCTTGTTGGGGTCGTCGCCGTTGTAGGCGGCCAGGAAAGAGGCCACGAGGACGTCCTGTTGGTAGCGCCCGTAACCGCGGGTGAAGCCGGCGTTGGCGTCCACGGGGTTGATGTGCTGCCCGGTGCCGAGGCGCTCGGAAATGATCCGCCGGTAACTTTCGAAGTTGGCGAAGTTCTGCGAAAACTCGTTGTCGGGCCCGCCGGCGATGAACAAGGTCCTGATGGGCATGTAGGTCATGTTGACGTTGCCCATCATCATCGGGTTGAGGTGGCGGAACTGGTCGTTGGGCGCAAAGGAATCCACCTTGAAGAACTCCGAGTAGTTTTCGGTGAGCTGCTTCTTGATGTCCACGTCGATCTTGAAATCGCGGAAGGGTTCCAGCGAGATCTGGGCATCGTAGGTGAGGCGGTGGGTCTGTTGGAACTGCTGGTTGAGGAAGATGTTGCGGGTGATCCAGCCGTTTTGGGCGGCCCGGTTGAGCCAGTTGGTGTCGGGCTGCATGCCGAACGCGAAATCCAGTCCCGGTGCGTTGAAGGACTTGTCCATGCCGAGGTATTTGTGCACGGGCATGAATCCGGGCAGGACGGTCGAAAATTCCTCTTGGTAGTTGAACCGCGCCTTTCGGATCATGAACAGGGGCCGTAGGAAAAAGCGTTCCACATAGGTGATCTCCCTTTCCTTCTTCTTGTCCTTTTCCTTGCCGGCGGCGGGCTCTTTTTCCTTGGGCTCTTTGTCCTTTTCGCCGTCCTTTCCTTTTTCGGCATCTTTGGGATCCTTTTCCTTTTCGCCTTTTTTGGGCACCGGCGGCGTGTTCAACTTTTTGAAGTACTTGTTTTTGTTGTACAGGTTCACAAAGTTGAGATCGCCGTTGAGCTGGCGGTTTTGGGTGTTGCGGATCACATTGCCGAGGGAATCGGCGTTGAGGCTGGCCGCGCTCCAGCCGAAGGTGGTCTGGTATTGGGCGCGCACATCGATCCAGTCGAGGATGGGGATCAGTTTGAAGGGCAGTTGGTAAGAGACGCCCGCTTGGTGGGTGTAGTTTTTGTTGCGCCCGAACTTTTTGAGCCCTTCGCCGATCAGTTCGTTGTTGACGGGGCCCGGGGTGAGTTCGTCGATGACGGCGTTGTTGGTGGCGTTGAAGTTGAGGCGGATGGACTTGGTGAGATCCCAGTTGAGGCCGTACACGCGATCCCAGAGGAATTGTTTTTCGTAAAAAGTACCGCCCGGTCCGTCGGTGAACCGGTATTGGGTGATTCCGTACCTACGGGTGATGTTGGTGCTGAAGGTGAGGCCGTTGGGCATCGCGTTGAAATTCAGCTCCTGCAGCCACTTGAGGTATTTGCCTTTTTTGATGAGTTTCTTGAAGGGCGTGATCGAAACGGGCTGTCCGGTGAAATTGTAGTTCAGGGCGCCTTCGTGGGTGATCATTTCGTCGCTGGCGACGATGGGCGTCCGTCGGAACCTTCGCGACCAGGCGTAGGTGAGGCTGAAATTGGCGATGTCCCAGGGCATGGGCTTGGCCTTGGGGTCGGTTCGTTCCTTGCGGACGTTGGTGAAGTTGAAGCTGCGGAGTTCGTTGACCGAAACGGCCTGTTTGCGGATGGAATCCTTTTCTTGGGCCGTTCCGGCCAGTGCCAGTTTGTCGGCGAGTTTCACGTCGGTCTGGTAGGGATCGTATTCGGGCCGATTGATTTCGTTGGATACTTGTGCAAAAAACGGCAGGCGCAATCCCCATTTTTTGGGAAAAAACTTGTCGAGCGAAATGGTGGTGGAAATATCGTACTGGAACAGGCTGTTGCGCTGTCGCTGCTGCACCCGTTGTTCGATGTTTCCCCAACCGATGCCCTTGTAAGTGCCGGCCACGGTCAGGTTGCCGAGGTCGGCGAGGGTGACATCCATGCGGGCGGTGGCGGCTTGTCCGCCGCGTTCGTCGAAGCCCGTGACGCGGAGTTCGTTGATCCACACCTCGGCGCATTTGGGTTCGCCGTCGTCGGCGGGGTTGAGCAGGCCGACCATGATGCTCTCGACCATTCCGAGGTCGGGGTTGCCGATGACGCGCACGGTGTTGGCGGGGTTGTCGGGGTCAGCGAACCCGAAGATCTCGTTGAGGGGGAAGCGGGCGGCATCGCGTTGTTTTTTGGCGTCCACGAGCAGATCGAGGGGGAAATCGAGGTTGTTTTCCGCCAACCAAACCTCGATGGGTTCGTCGGCGTCGGGCGGCGACATGGTCAGCGGGATCTCGTATTCGTAGTAGTTGCGCTCGAAGTCGTTGCCGAGGCGGACGTACAGGCGGAGCTCGCCGGGCTGATAGGCGTCGGAGATGGGGATCGGCTCGGCGTGGACGAACATTTTGAGCCGCTTGTACACCCGCAGATCGAGGTTGAGGTTCTTGAAGATGGAGCGGGACTGTCCGTCGCGCAGGTTGCACACGCGCAGCGACAGGGCCTGTTCGTTTTGGAAAGCATCGGCGAAGGGGCCGAGGGCGCGCTCCTGTTGGATGCCCGGGGGCAGGGTGTAGGGGATCGGCGTGCGGTCGGCGTTTTCCTCGAAGTTCACCTGGTTCATGTCGAAAGAGGCCAGCTGCGGGAATTCGTCGGGGTCGGTCGAGATGAAGGCCTGTTCGTCGTCGAAGCGGTAGCGGCGCCATTGGTTGCGCACGAGGTCGAAGCGGGCGAAGCGCAGCACGATTTCCTCTTCGGCGTTGGTCATATAGACGCGCATGAAGCGGATGGATCGGAAGTCTTGGATGTTGCCCACGCGGCCGGTGAATTGGTCGAGGGGGATTTTGATCTGGTACCAACGGACGCTGTCCTGCCCGTTGGGGCCGTTGTACTCGTCCACCACATACGAGCGGGAGTACTGATTGGGGATCATTTCCCCGGGCGTGTTGGGGTCTGGGCGGAACTCGACGCGGTACTGGAAGAACCGCTCGTCCTCGGTAAGGGTATTGTCGCGGTTCACGTCTTCGTTGTCGGGGATGTTGGTGCCGGCGGCCACGAGATTGCCGACGCCCCCTCCGCCCGAAGCGGGGGAGTTGCCCTGGGGGCCGTTGAACTGTCGGTATCGGCCGATGATGGGATCGGCGGGCGGCTGTTGGTTCCACTCCTCGGCGAGGTAAAAGCGGAAATTGTCGGTGGCCGGGTCTTGATTGGCGATGTCGTAGGCGGGGTTGAGGGTGCCGTTGGTGAGGTAGTTGGAGAGTTCGCCGAGGAAGGGGGCGAGGAAACTCTGTTCGCCCGCGTCGTCGAAACCGTCGAGGCCGACGTCCTGCACGAGGCGGACGTCCGGGTCGTTGTCGAAGGCATTGGTGATGGGCTGGGCGCGCGGGATGCGGCTCCAGGAGGTGGTGTCGATGCGCACATTGGCGGAATCGGCGGGACGTGGCAGGCCGTTTTCGAAAAAGCGGCGCGAGTCTTTGAGCACGTCCTCCGAGATGTCGCCCAGTTCGACGTACAGGTCGCAGCCGTTGCCGCCGCGTCCTTCTTTGAAGGGGCTCATCACCCAAAATTCCACGAATTCGAAGTTGGCCGCCTCGAAGTCGTTGGTCTCGATCCCGCGCATGATACCGCCCCAACGGGTGGTGGGCTCGAGCAGTTCGCCCGAGTTGGGGTTGATGCCGGCGGAAAACACGGTCGGGGCCACGTCCAAGTTGTAGGGCCCGCGCTCTTTGGGATAAAAAGCGAGGTCGAAGGTACGGAGCAGGGTCTGCTGCTGTGCGCCGGGCCGGGCGTTGGGAAACACGTCGCGCAGGTCGATCTGGCGCACATAGGTGCTGCGCTTGGCCTCCGGCGTGATGTCCTCCGGCGCTTGGTTGAGGTTGAAGATGGGATCGAGGTTGTACCACGCCAAGCGTGCGCGGTTTTTGCCGTAGCTGTAGTCGTTGACCAGGGCGGCCTCGGGGAAAAGCCCGGTGCGGGGCGTGCTCGAGAGCTGCCAGTTGTTGGCCGGTATGCCCAAGGGGAAACGGGCGGTGCTGCCCTCGAAGTCGTCGAGGTACACCGTGCCACCGCCGTCTATGCCCTGCTGGATCACCTTGGGGTGGCCGGGCACGAGCATCGCCACCTCGCCGGTGAAGTTGATGCGCGAGGCGGCCTTGGTGCTGTAGAACGGCAGTTTGTCCACCAACCGGGTCAGCCACGGCGCCTCCGCCCCGTACTGCACGTCGAGGCCGAACACGTTGTTGGCGATGGGATCCTCTCCGATGTTGACTTTTTGGGTAAAAGGCCGTTCGGACAACCGCAAAAAGGTGCCGCCGATGTTGAGGTTCTCGTTGACGAAAAAGTCGAAGCGCGACCCGATCATGGAACGCTGCTGGAAGCCGAACAGGGAGTTGTCCTCGAACGACACGCGGATGGGCAGGCCCGAGCTCACGATGGCATCGTTGAGGATGCGCAGGCGGCCGATGTTGTAGTCGATGGTGTAGTCCACGTTCTCGCGGAGGATCTGGCCCCCGGCGGTCACGGTGACGGAGCCGCGGGGGATGTTGAAGGCGCCGAGCGAGATGTCGGCGGAGGCGGACGATTGGCAAGAGCCTTTGATCAGGAAGCGGTTTTTGCTCACTTTTTCACGGGCCGCCGTGAGGGTGGAGTCGTACAGTTCCTGATAGACGTAGTCCTGCCAAGCGGGGTTGAGCTGACCGGTGGCCGGGTCGCGGAATTTCTCCTTGAGGCTGTTGCCGAACGGTTCCACCACCGGAAAGATCACGCGGCCGTTCTGGGGCAGGATGGTCAGCCCCTGCACGAAGTCGAACTGGCCGTCGGGCAAGGGATCGTTCACCCGGTTGAGGTTGTCGAGGTTGAACAGGCTGATCAGCGGGACCTGCGCCAAGGGGCCGGTGGGCAGAAAGCGCTTGTCGCCCGCGCCGAAATCCTGGTAGAACACGTCGAGGTGGAAATCTTCGTTGCTGACCTGATAAACGCCGAGGTTGTACACGTTTTTCATCATCAGGTCCCACAGGGGAATGTCGATGCGCGGGTTGACGCTTTTGAGCATTTTCACGAACATGACGTTCAACGTGTCGGCGTTCAACGGAAGGTCCTGCGAAAATTCCCCCACTTGGTAGATCTGCCCGTTGTAGGTGTACTGGAACGAAACGCCCACGACATGGTCGGGCTGCAGGTTGATGTTGAGCGACACGAAGCCCAGATCAGGATGGAAGGTGTATTCCGTGGGCTGGAGCTTGCGGGCGCGCACTTTCGAGAAATCCCGTGCGGAACGCATGCCGAAGGCGCCGCCCTCGAGGGTGGCCACGGTGTTGTCCAACTGACGGGCGCTGGGGTTGGCGCGGAGCCTTTCGTACAGGTCGTTGGCCTCGTTGTCGGGCAGGGTGGCTCCCCGCAGATCGCGCGGGGCGTTGGGCGCGAGGTTGACCCGGCCGGGGTTGGCCAGTTTGTCGGCTTCGGTCTCGCCGAGGTCGGTCAGCGCCACGATGTCGCGCACCTCGTCGGTCACGTTGCGGTCGTTGGTGACCCAGACTTCCAGTTTGGTGATGTGGAAAAGGGTATTGACCTGCGGGATGTTCTTCAACGCGGGTTCGAAACTGGCCCGGTTGTAGTGCGACAGGAAAAAGTGCCGGTTTTCGTCGTACTGGTCGCAGGAAACGTTGAAGTTCTGCGTTTGGGTGCCGTTCTGCAGGGTGATCTCCTTGCGGCGCGACTGCTGCTGGGAGATGAGCAGGGTGGTGGTCAGGCGGGCGAACTGCAGCTCGGTCTTGAAACCGAACAGCGCCTGGCTGCCCTGGATGAGCGAGGAGCGCAGCGGCAGGCTTACGTTGCCGGCCTCGATTTTTTTGATGATCGCGTCTTCGGTGAGGAGGCCGTCCGACAAAAATTCGAGCTTGATCTGGTTGTCGATGTCGAAGGTGGCCTGGGTGTTGTAACTGGTCGAGAGTTTGAGGCGCTCGCCGATGGTGCCCACCACGTTCAGCTGGATGTTCATGTCGAAGTCGAAACCGCCGTTGCGCTGCTGCTGCTGGGTGAGGATGGGGTTGTCGATCCGCTGGTAATCGCCGCCGAAGGTGAGGTCGATGTTGCCCTGCGGACGGATGTTGATGCCCCCTTTTCCAAAAAGCCTTTCGGAAAGGTCGGCCTTGACATCGTCCATATAGGGCTTGATGGGGTCCTCGCCGAGTTTGGCGGCGGGGTTTTGCCCCAATTCCTCGAAATACTCCTTTTGCTCCTGCGCCGCCACGAAGTCCTGGTACTCGTCGAAGGTCAGGTAAGTGGGGGGGCGGTAAAATTGTCCCCCTACTTTTTCGGTCACGATGTAGTAACCGGTTTCCGGGTCGTATTCCACGGTCTGCGTGATGGCCGGCGGATCTTTCAGATCGAAGGGGTTGCCCGTCTGACCGGTCACAAAGTCGCCTTCCCGCTCCTCGGGGGGCGGCACGGTATCGTTCTGGACGGTGTCGGGGAATCCGCCGCCGCCCAGGTCGCGCAACCCGCCGTCGTCACCGGACGCACGGTGCAAAACGACCGCGTCCGAGGTGAACGATCCTCGATGGCCACCGGCCCCCATCGTCAACAAGTTGCCTGTCAGGATGGCCGCGCCAAAGCCCAGCGCCAAAAAAAGACTGCTCTTCATAAAAAACTCGGGATAACGACAAGTAGATGTTCTGACCAAGCAAAAAAAGCCGTTCGCCTCCTGTCAAGAGGCTGTCGGCAGCTTCGCTATTCCAAAAAACGGTTTGACAAAAGTCGGGTAAAGTCTATGCGATAAATCGGAATTTGGATTGGCAGAAAAAGAGAAAGGTAAAAAGAATATGCAATTCAAGAAAGCGATTTCAGGGCGAGTTTGACCAGAGCGCCCGGATCGGAAAGCCCCGGCTGTTCTTTGAACAGGGCGTTCAAGGCGCGCTGGGCGGCGATTTTCTGGAAACCCAACGCAAGCAGAGCGGATAACGCTTCTTCGCGGGCCTTATTGCCCGAGCCCATGGGCAGGTTCTGGGCGGTTTCCTCGAAAAAGCCGTCTTTCTGCACCTTGTCCTTCAGTTCCAAGATCAGACGCTTGGCGGATTTGGGCCCAATGCCCTTTACGGAGTGCAGCACGGTTTCGTTTTCCGAGGCGATCGCGGCGCGCAGTTCGGCGGCGGGCAGCGACGACAGCAGCAGACGGGCAGTGCCCGGTCCGATGCCCGAAACGCCGATCAGCAGCACGAACAGTTGTCGCTCGCCCTCGTCGGCGAACCCGTACAGGCTGTGACCGTCTTCTTTCACCACCAAGTGGGTCAACAGGCGGACTTCTCCGCTCTCGGGCAACTTGCCGAAGGTGTACAGGCTGATCGCCATTTGGTACGCCACGCCGCCCGCCGTTTCCACAATGGCTTCGGCCGGCGTTCGGTGCACGAGGTTTCCTTTGATGTAGGCGATCATACGGTTGGCAAAGGTAACACAAAACAACAAACGAGGGCACGGGGGCAGAGGCCTTTTTCATCTGTTTTTCCGCCCCTTTTTCCCCTTTTTTCTCCGATATTGTGCCCGCTTGAAGGCTTTCCTTTTTCTCTTTTTTTCGAAAAAAAATCCGTTGCTTTGCTGAACAACGCCCAGATATCCGCTTGCTTTTCGCTGCTGTCCGACCTGATGAAACTGCACGGGGAGGAAGATTTCCGGACCAAATCCTATGAATTCGCGGCCCGGTCGATCAAAAACACCGCCGGCGAAGTGGCCGCCATGGGCCTTCCCGAACTGAAAGAGATCAAGGGAATCGGCGACGCCATCGCACAAAAAATCGCCGAGCTGGCCCGCTCCGGAAGGATGAAAATGCTCGACGCCTTCATCGAAAAAACACCGGAGGGGCTTCTCGAACTGCTCAAGGTCAAAGGCCTCGGACCGTCCAAGCTCCGCCGGCTGTGGCTGGAACTCGGCATCGAAACGCCGGGCGAACTGCTGTACGCCTGCCACGAAAACCGTCTGCAACTGCTCAAGGGCTTCGGCGAAAAAAGCCAGGCCCAGATCCGCGACCAAGTGGTCTTCCAACTGCAAAACCGGGGCAAGTACCGCTACGATCAACTCGAAGAAGAAGCCTCCGACCTCGTGGACGACCTGCGCGCCGCCCTCGGCACCGAGCGGGTGTCGCTCACCGGCGACGCTCGACGCTGTACGCCGACCTTGGACTGCCTGGAAGTGCTGGCCGAGTCGGAGAGTTACGGGCCGGCCCTGGAGGCCGGCATCCTGCTCGAACCGGAATCGCGCGACGGTCTGCTCTGGGCGCGCACCCGTACCGGCACGATGGTACGCGCGCATCTGTGCGGAGAAGGCTTTTTCGGGTTCGAACTGCTGCGCACCACGGGAAACGCCACCTGGACAAAGGCACTGCTGGGCGGCCAAAACGATCCGCTCGCTTGGAGGGGCTTCGGGGAAAAGGAAATTTTCGACCGGCTCGGCTATCCGTTCGTGCCGCCCGAATACCGCGAATGGTCCGGTGAACTGCCCTCGCTTTCCCTGACCGCCAAGGGCCTGCCGGCGCTGATCGAGCCGACGGATGTCAAAGGGATCGTGCACGCCCACACGACCTATAGCGACGGGGCCGCCTCTCTGCGCGCTTTGGCGGAGTATGTCTTCGAGGAAGGCTTCGGCTATCTCGTGGTCACCGACCACTCCCGATCGGCCTTTTACGCCAACGGCCTCTCGGCGGAAAGGGTGGCCGAGCAACACGCCGAAATAGACCGCCTCAACACGGAATTCAATGGGCGTTTCCGGATTTTCAAAGGGATCGAATCGGACATCCTGTCGGACGGCGGCCTGGACTATGCGGACGAGGTGCTGCGGACCTTCGAGGTGGTCATCGCCTCGGTCCACAGCAACCTGCGGATGGACGAGGCCAAAGCGACGCGCCGGCTGCTGCGGGCCATCGAAAACCCTTTCACGCATATCCTCGGCCATCCGACGGGCCGCCTGCTGCTCTCGCGGGAAGGCTACCCGCTCGACCACCGCAAACTGATAGATGCCTGCGCGGCCAACGGCGTGGCCATCGAGCTCAACGCCAATCCCCATCGGCTCGATCTGGATTGGACCTGGATCCCCTATGCGGTTTCCAAGGGGGTGCGCATTTCCGTCAATCCGGACGCGCACAGCCTGCCCGGCGTGCACGACCTCCGGTACGGGATCCTCGCGGCCCGAAAAGGCGGGCTCACCGCCGCCGATTGTCTCAACGCGATGGACGCCGCGAAGTTCGGGGAATGGGCCGCCCAAAAACGGCCTTCGTGAACGACTTCAAGGCGTGGGTTCATCCTCCGAGGGCAACTCGTCACCTCCGCCCACCAACGCGCGGATGACGACCGATGCGGCGGTCAGCCCGAAAAGGGCCGGGATATAGGAAATCGTGCCGTAAAAAGATTTTTTGAAGCGGGTCCCGTCGGTCAGCATCATGTGCTCCTTGTCCACCAACTCCTCGGAATAAACGGCCACCACTGAACGGGTGGACACTTCCTTGCGGCGGAGACCCTTGCGCACTTGGTGGGCGAAAGGACAGTTTTTGGTTTTCGCCAAAGGGGCCACGCGGATCTTCAAGGGATCCACCCGACCGCCGGCACCCATCGAACTGACGATGCGCACCCCGTTTTCCACGGCGGTCTTAATGAAATACTGCTTGGGCTGGACGCTGTCAATGCAGTCCAAAGCCCAGTCGTACTCCGGAGTGACCAGCTGTTTCATCTCGCCGGGATCGAGAAAAGAGGGCACCACGGTCAACTGCAGATCTGGATTGATCTCGCGCAGGCGGGCGGCCATCACTTCCGCTTTGTTTTGCCCGATCGTGGAATCCAACGCCACCAGTTGCCGGTTTTTGTTGGTGGGATCCACGGTGTCACCGTCCACGATGGTCATGCGGCCGATGCCGGATCGCCCCAGAAATTCGGCGGCATAACTGCCCACGCCACCGAGGCCGACTAGCAGGACATTCGCCTGTCGGAGACGCTCGATGCCTTGGGATCCGATCAACAGTTCGGTTCGTTGCAACCAGGACATAAACGGGAAGGGGAAAAGGTTTGCTTCAGGGAGCGGGGGGAAGGGCCATCGCGTCCAGCGCTTGCTTGAGAGAGTCGCGCACGTGAAAAAAGGCTTCCACGTGGGGGCCCGTCATGGGCTCGGGACGCGGGAGTTTTTCTTGGAGAAAATCCACCTGCTGGCCGTTTTTCCAAAAGCGGAAACAAACGTGCGGACCAGTGGCCAGGCCCGTGCTGCCCACGTAGCCGATGACCTGCCCCTGTCCGACGTGCACGCCCGGGCGGATGCCCTGTGCGTGGCGGCACATGTGCAGGTACTGGGAGGTGTACACGGCGTCGTGCTTGATCTTCACGTAGATGCCGTTTCCGCCGGAGCGGGTGGCTTCCACCACGACCCCGTCGGCAATGGCCAAGATGGGCGTGCCCTGCGGAGCGGCGTAATCGGTGCCGAGGTGCGCCTTGACGCGCTTGAGGATGGGATGGAAACGGTTGAGGTTGAAACGCGAGGAGATGCGCGTGAATTCGACGGGAGCCTTCAAAAAGGCCTTTTTCATGGGCCGGGCGTTCTCGTCGTAGTAGCCCTGCACCTCCTGGTCTTCGCTTTCGAACCAAAACGAATAGGCGTCTTCGCCGCCGAAATTGGCGTACGCGGCCAACACCTGCCCGATGCCCACGCTTTTTCCCTCGACCATTTTTTCCGTGTACAGGAGTTTGAACCGTTCGCCTTTTTGGGCACGGAAAAAGTCGGAGGAGTTTCTCAGGGCTTCTTCCATTTTGATGGCCAGCAGGTTGGGCAGTTTCAATTCGTCCATCGCGTCCCACAGGGATGTCTTCAGGGTGCCCACCGCTTGTTTTTGGATGATGTCCACTTTGCGGTCGTAGCGATAGGCTTTGGTTTCGCCGGTGAGGTCGTAAACGACGTAGAAAAGCGCGCTGGGCTCGTACACGAAATACTGTGCCTTGTGGGTGTTGGGATCCAGCAGGATCGTGTAATCCTTGCCGGCCAGTAGTTTGTTGGTGGGAAAAACATCCGCGGCGGTCTCGTTGAGCTTGCTGACCTCCGTCATCGAAATCCCGTATTCCGAAAGCAGTTCCGAAAGGACTTCGTTGCGCTTGATCGCTCCTTGTACCACCTCGAAGCGGTTGAGGTCGAAGCCGTAGCGCATGTTGGGCTGCTTGACCAAGCCAGTTTCCACCAGCGCGGCCGAACCGCTGCCCATGGAAAGATCGGGATGGGTCATCAGGACGATCGAGGCGGCGAGGCAAAGGAGCAGCCCGGTGAGGGATCCGAGCGAAAGGAAAAGGGTTCTTTTATCTATTTTCACAAAAAGTGCGTTTTGGAGCCCCGTCCGCACGGGAAAAGGAGCGGTGAAAACTGTCTTTTACGAGTGTTGCCCGGCCGGTCGTTTATAGCCGTTGGCAGCCGCAAAAATAGGCAGCCTTGTTCGGCCTTTTCGGGTTTTGGCGAAAATTTATTTTCTGTAAAAAAAAGAGGGCCGAATTTACCGGATATTTACGATTTTCACAAAATCGCCGCCCAAACGCTCGTTCATCAGCCGCAAAATGTTGTCCCGCCCAAACGACAGTTCCTGCCGCAGCGGGGCCGAATCCACGTGGACGGTCAGTTCGTCGCCGCGCAATTCGATCTTGCGGGTCAAGGATTGGATGGTGGGGCCCATCGTGTCGGCCCAGATCTGCTCGGCCTGCACTTCGCGGAGGCGCGGACCGAGGTTGTTGGACTTCAAAAAGGCTTTGATGGCATCACCCAAAGTGGTTTCGTTCGGCATCGGCTGGGGATTTTTTGCGGGGTTCAGGCCACCGGTTCGGCCGACCAGGCCCTGGGTTTGGCGTTCTTGACGTGCTCGGCCATGTGGCGGATGTGGTCCGGAGTGGAACCGCAGCAACCGCCCAGGATATTGACGAAGCCGCTCCGGGCGAAATCCTCGAGCACACAGGCCATTTCGTGCGGGGTCTCGTCGTATTCGCCGAATTCGTTGGGGAGGCCGGCGTTGGGATAACAGGAAACGGCGCAGTCCGCGATCCGGGAAAGGGTGGCCAGATAAGGGCGCATCTCTTGGGCGCCGAGGGCACAGTTCAGACCGACGCTGAACGGCTGCGCGTGCCGGACCGAGATCCAGAACGCCTCGACGGTCTGCCCCGACAGGGTACGGCCGGAGGCATCGGTGACGGTGACAGACAGCATCACAGGATAACGCATGCCCACGGTTTCGCAGTAGCGGTCGATGGCGAAAAGGGCCGCTTTGGCGTTGAGCGTGTCGAAAATCGTTTCCACCAAGAAAATGTCGCTGCCCCCATCGGCCAAACCGCGCACCTGTTCGTAATAAGCGGCCTCGAGGTCGTCGAAAGACACGGCCCGGAAACCCGGGTTGTTGACATCGGGCGAAATGGAGGCCGTCCGGTTGGTGGGACCGATGGCGCCGGCCACGAAGCGCTGCCGCTCCGGGGTTGAAAACTCATCGGCGGCCCGTCGGGCCAGCTGGGCGGCGGCCATGTTCAGTTCGTAGGCCAAATCCTCCGTGCCGTAATCGGCCTGGGCGATCGAGGTGGCACCAAATGTGTTGGTTTCCAAGATATCGCTGCCCGCATCCAAGTAGGCGCGGTGAATGGCCAGGATGACATCGGGACGGGTCAGGCAGAGCAGCTCGTTGTTGCCCTTGAGATCTTTGGGATGACGGGCAAAACGCTCGCCCCGGAAATCTTTTTCTTCGAGTTCGTACTGCTGGATCATGGATCCCATAGCGCCGTCGAGCAAAAGGATGCGCTGTTCGGCGGCGGAGCGGAGCAGGGAAAATCGAGGGTGTTCGGTCAACATCGAAATAAATGGGAGGAGCGGGATTGAACGAAAAAACAGGGGATGGGTTCGGCATCAGTGCCGGCCCCCATGGCCTTTGGTCAGCGTGTCCTTCTGCCCGCTTTCGGCCGGAGCGGGTTGGTTCGGGAGCGTTTGCGGCCTCGAACCGGTATCGACGGGGGTAACGGCAGGCGGTTCGAGGCCGGGCTGGGCCGGTGCTTGCTGTCCGCTGTTCGGCGCGCTCCCGTCGGGCGGGATAGGATCGTTTTTCCACTGGGAAATGGCCAGCCAGGCCATGATGGCGACCAAAGCCAAACCCGCCACGACCAAGATCAGCTGCTTGAAATCCAGGCCCGCAGAACCCTCGGCCGTTCCCGAAGTGGCCACCGGTCCCGAAAGGGTGGGCTCGTTGTGGAAATTCGCCGGCACTTGGGGGGAAGGGCTCCCCTTCACGTCTTCCAGTTCGAAGAAATACAGAGTGTAGTTGTCCCGCGAATGAAGTTCGCAGGCAGCGTCTATGTCGGCCACGATGTCTCGCAGGGGCTTGTCCATGGAGAGCATGTCCAACAGATCGGCTTCTCGGATGCCGTCCACCACCCCGTCGGTGCAGAGCAGGAAACGGTCGCCGGGCCGCAGGTCTTTAATCAAAGCCACGTCCACCTTGGTGGGGTTGCCAGAGCCCGACACGGCGCGCAGGATGATGTTCTTGCGGGGATGGGTCTCCATTTCGGACTCGGTGATCTCGCCCCTGCGATAGAGCTCGTTGACCAAGGAATGATCCTCGGTGCGGAAAACCAAGCTGCCGCCACGGACTACATAGACCCTGCTGTCGCCGGCCCAAGCAACCACCGCGCCCCGGGGCGTGAAATACACAAAGGTCATCGTGGTGGCCATGCCGCGAAAATCCGGGCGCTCCCGAACGGCCTCGTCCATTTGGGCCTCCGCGTGGCGCAGGGCCTCGGTCAGGAAAGGCTTCCAGTCTTCTGCTGTGGAAGGGCCTTCCAGCAACTGCCGCCCTTTTTCGAGCACATGGGCCGAAAATTCCCGGCAAACGATCCGGGAGGCTTGGTCACCGTGAACGGCTCCGCCCACGCCGTCGCAGACCATGAACAAGCGGTCGTCAGAAGTCGCCGCGCCCGGCTCCGGAAACAAATAGTCCTCGTTGTAGGAACGGACTCCTTGCCGGTTGAGGTGTACGGGATGGCTTATCGAAAATTCCATGATGGGGCGTATTGGTTTGTCCACATTCGCTTTGGATGTGCAAAATAACGCAATGGTTCCATTTTTTTCGAAAAAAAGAAAAAAAGCCCCCCGGTTCAACTCCCCAACGCCTGGTCTCTTCGAGTCGCTCCGAGAAGCCCGTTGAAAGAAACGCCGAGCCGTTCCTGCCGGCCCGGCGTTCGTCCGCTCGCCGGCATTATTTGCCGGCCAACACGGCCACGAGTTTCTTTCGCCAAACCTGCCCGTCGCCGACCACGGCCTCGGCCCGCAAAACATACGGCCCGGGCGAGGCCGGCGAACCATCGGCGCGCGCACCGTCCCAATACAGCTCACCGGCGCCCTGCACGAATTGCCCGCGGCACACCTCGGCCACCCAACAGCCCCGGGCATCGTACACACGGATGTCAACCGCCGCCCCCGCTGTTGCCGACACATTGTACAGCAGCGGCAATCGATCGTCCCATCCATCGCCGTCGGGCGTGAAGGCCGCCCCGCCCAATTCGATCCAATCGTCCGGGACGCTGTCGCGGACCACCGCCGCCAAGGCGGTGTTGGAACGTCCCGGCGTGGCACCCCTACAAGCATCCGAGGCCGAAACCCACTGCTGCGGGGCATCGGAAGGCCGCCCGGGATCCCGCCGCTCCAGCGATACGCCCTCCACATCGGCCAACAACCCGGAATGCCCCCCCGCGGAATACCGCACCGATTCCAACAAGTAGCCCTCGCCTGCGTCCGACAGGCCCAGCAACAGCACGCGGCCGCTGTCGTCGAGCATTTCCGGCAGTTCGCCGAGGACCAGTCCGCCAGCGTCCGCGCAAGGATATTGGGCCGACAAGAACGCCGTATCGGGCGAAATCGCGCAATAGGCGCCTGGATACAACCAATTGCCCGACGGCAGACGGAATTTTTCCAACGGAAAACCCTGGCCGTCCGCGTCGGCCAACACGAGGCTACCCAAGTCGATCAGTTTGGAAGAGGCGTTGAACAGTTCCACAAAGTCGCTGCCGTACGGCAAGGGGTCAAACAGCAGTTCGTTGACCAGCACTTCCCCGGGCATAGGGGCCAAAGGCAGGGCCACGCGGAAACTGTCGGCAGCACCGAGCAACGCGCCGGAGCAATCGGCCAAGGCGGGATCCAAATGCAGCCCGTACCAACGACCGGCCTCCAACGGCGCGTCCAAGGTCAATTCCACCCGCTCGCCCAAGGGGGGCAACACCCGCGCCCCGACCAAGGAGGGTCCACCCGTCAGACTAAAATGTCCGGGCGAACTACCCATGATCGGATCTACGCTCCTCGAAAACCACACGCAAAGGCGCGAATCGCCGATCGGCCGCCAACGCACGGCCCGAAAGGCCTCCACGGCTGCCGGGGAAGTCCGCGATTGGCCCGCCCCCGGGGTGCCGCCCAGCCAAACCGCCTCGCTGGCGCCCCAGTTGCGGCCCAGCAGACAAGGATTGCCCCAGTCCAGGCGGGTCAGGGTCCATCCGCCCGACGATTTGGCGGGGTCGCCGTAGGTGTTGCGGTCGTAGCCGACGGCATCCAGCAGCGTCCCGTCTAGTCCGTAGAGGAGCAGGGTGTCGCTGTCGTCGTTGAGGACGGGGAAACCGGCCAGCCCGATGGTTTTTCCGAAAGCGGCGTAGGCCGGGGCCGCTTGCTCACCGCAGAGCAGGACCCACGCGCCGGGCGCAAGGGTGTCGGGCGGCAGAACGGCCTCCGTACCGCCAGCGTCCGCCAATCGCAAACCGCCCAAGGGCAGGGGCAAGGCACTGCGATTGTACAGTTCCACGAACTCGTGCCCAGGCAAGCCGAAACTCGGCGAAGGATCGGGGTACAGTTCGGTGAAGATCAGATCGTGCCGGACCGCCACCACGGGCGGCACGTACCGCAACTGGCCCCACTGCTCTTCCATTTCGTTGCCCGCGGGATCGCGCAGCCCCTCGATCCGCAGGGCGTATGCCGTATCGGGCGACAACCCGACCGAAAAAACAACGCGCACCCGGTCGGGCCGATCGGGCACCGATGCCGACGAAGCGATCGGCTGGTACGGGAACAAGGCGTAGTTGCCCAGATAGCCGATGCCCGAAACTGCCAAAGGCTCGTCGAAAGTGAGCAAGGCCACCGTGTCGGACAAGACCTCCGCGGCGACCAGCGCCGGCGGGACCGTGTCGGGACGGATCGGACCCACGGAAAAATCGTCGAAAAAAAACTTCCGGGAATTGCTGGCGGTGAACCGGCACCACAGGCCGGTAAAAAAAGACTGCGCCCAAACGGTGTCGCGCACGGTCGGCCCCTCGGACTGGAACGCGAAACCGCCCGCATGATCGGCCCAAAGCTGCCAATTGCCCGCGGGATCTCTCGTGACGCGCACCCGCACCCTCGGTACATTGGCCACGGCCCCGGCCGTTCCGGAGGCCAACAAAACGATCTGCCCGGGCCCGTCCTGCCGGTACAGCCGCAGAGCGTCCTGCGAACCCGTCTCGCCGATCTTCAGGAAATATCCACGCCCGGATGCCGGGTCGGCCTCATCGCCGGCCAGCCAAAAAACGAACCGGTTGTAATCCGAGGGCGCGAAATCCACGCGGACCAGCAACTCCCAGACACAGCTGTCGCCCAAGCGGGTCGGCGCGGACAAGTACACCCACGCCTCGCCCGCCGCGGGCGGTGCCTGCAGTTGGAGCAGGCTGTCGGGCGTCACCGCAAACAACGCGGTGTCGCCCAGCCATGGGACGGGACCACCACCGACGGCGCCCGAAAAATCGTCGGCCAAGCGGCCCTGAGAAAACAAAAGGGTCGGGACCGCGCACAGCAATCCCCAGAACA
>JBEIJQ010000066.1:0-16941 GCA_040380145.1 Lewinellaceae bacterium
CTCATTTGGGATATCTGTTCCCAAGAGAGGTAACCCGGACCGGGCTCAACGGGAGGCTCTACCGGTGGGGCCAAACCGGGCGCGACAACCCGATCCATTGCCGGAAAAACAGGGATGGCCGCTTTTGCAAAAAAGGCATTGGTCAAGACAATAAAAAACAAGAAAGACAATATTTTTTTCATAAGTCAGTGAAAATAAGTTTATTATTTAAAAAAATGAGTGAGTGGTCGAACGGCGTGTATGTTTCTTGCAGCCGACTCCAATGATAAGGAAAAAAGAAAAAAGAGGAATGCCGTCCCCTTATATCTTCGGTTCGTTTCACGATTTCCAGGCTTGCCGATCGAAACCGATCAAGACGGCAGTTGCAATTGCTTTCGGGAAAAAATGCCGAGAACAAAATCCTTACCAAAAAAACAGGGCCCCGTTCACACGAGGCCCTGTTGATCGGCAACCGATCTGAGTTCGGCGATCAGAAGCAGTATCCGTTCTTTTCCAGCATGGTGCGGGCGATCCGGCGGCGGGCTTCTTTGACATTGATGCCCTCGTACTTGGTGAAGCGTTTGAGGCCCATCAGCAGGGTGCGCTTCATATCGCCCTCGGCCCAGGCCGAAATCGCAGACTTGCCTTTCAGCGCCACGCGGTCAACGGCCCCCGACACGAACACCTTGGCCAGGTCGATCTGGTTGGCCGCATCGGCATCGCCCACGCGGTCGGCGAACTTTTCGGCGCGCAGCACCACCGATTCGGCGATGTACACGTCGGCCATCATATCGGAAAGGTCCATCAGGATCTCCTGCTCTTTTTCCAGTTCGAGCATGAATTTCTGCACGGTGGCCCCGGCGGTCATCAGCACGGCCTTTTTGAGCTCGCGGACGGCCTTTTTCTCTTCGGCGAAACGGTCGTTGCCCGGCCCTTCCATGGAAGGCATCGAAAGCAGTTCTTTTTGCACGGCCATGGCGGGGCCCATCAGATCGAGCTGTCCGCGCATGGCTTTTTTGAGGAGCATGTCCACGGCCAACATGCGGTTGATCTCGTTGGTGCCCTCGAAAATGCGGTTGATGCGGGCGTCGCGGTAGGCGCTGGCCATGGGGGCCTCTTCGGAATAACCCATGCCGCCGTAGATCTGCAAGCCTTCGTCCACCACAAAATCCAAGCATTCCGAGCCGTGCACCTTCATCAGGGCACATTCGATGGAATACTCCTCGGCGGCGGCCAACAGGGCCTCCGAGAGGGGCTTGCCTTCGGCGTGGAGCTGGTGCTCCATCCGCGAAATGTCGCCCGAGGCGCGGTAGGTGGCGGCCAAGTTGGCATAGGTGCGCACCGCCATTTCGGCCAGTTTGTGCTGGATGGCCCCGAACTCGCCGAGGGTCTTGCCGAACTGCTTGCGCTCGTTGGCGTAGTGCACGGCCTGGGTGGCGATCATCCGGGAACCGCCCAGCACACCGGCGGCCAACTTGATGCGGCCGACGTTCAAGATGTTGAATGCGATTCTGTGCCCCTTGCCGATCTCGCCCAACACGTTCTGCACGGGCACCCGGACGTTTTCGAAGAACACCTGGCGGGTGGAGGAGCCCTTGATGCCCAGTTTTTTCTCCTCGGCCCCGACGGAAACCCCCGCCCAAGAACGCTCCACGATGAAGCCCGTGAAACGCTCGCCGTCCACTTTCGCGAACACCACGAACACGTCGGCAAAACCCGCGTTGGTGATCCACATCTTTTGCCCGTTGAGCACATAGTGGCTGCCGTCCGCGGCCAGATCGGCGCGGGTCTTGGCGGCCAGCGCATCGGAACCCGACCCCGGCTCGGTCAGACAGTACGCCGCGAATTTTTTCCCTTGGATCAGTTCGGGCAGATACTGCTGCTTTTGCTCCTCTGTGCCGAAATACAGGATCGGCAGCATCCCGATGCCCGTGTGCGCCCCGAGCGAGAGCGAGAAAGAACGCCCCAGCGACATGCACTCGGTGATCTTGATGTTGGTCACGAAATCCTGCATGAACCCGCCGTATTCGGCCGGAAAGGCCGTGCCCAAAATGCCCAGTTCGCCCGCTTCGGCCAACAACTGTTTGGTCAGTTCGATGTCCAGCGATTCGATCTGGACCGTTTGCGGAACGATGCGGGAATCGATGAACTCCTCCACGGAATTCACCACCATCAGCTGTTCCTCGGTGAAATCCTCTTGGATGAAAATTTGGTCGGCGGTCGTTTCTGCCACGAGAAATTCACCGCCCTTCAGCACTTTTTCGGATCCCATATTGCTCGATTTTTGGGTAAAAAAAAACGTTTGCGACTATCGATCGATTTTCCTCGGATGCGGGCGCATTTTTGCGGTCCGATGCAAGAGAAAAACAATTTTTGACAAAAATAAGCCGCTGCCGCAAAAAAGCAATGCGCGCATAGTTTTTTTTGACTTTTGCCTTTTGAACGATCAGCCTTTGATGATGAACAGGACCAACAACACGATGGCGACCAGAAAAATCCAAAAAACAATACTGCAGCCCGTGCTCAAGGTTTCAAAGACATTGTCTCCTTTTTCCCTGAATACCATGCCCGCGAGAAAACCTAGGAAGAGAATGATGAGCAAAATTTCCATAAAAAATGTGCTTTTTTTACGATCACCCGTCAGGGATTTCCGATAAGTTCAATCGAACAACTGCACGGTGAATCCGCTGCGCAACCGCGGGAAAAACCAAGTGGATTTGGGCGGCAGGACGCCGTCTTCGATGGCGATGGCGATCATGTCCTCAAGGGCCACGGGATACAGGTTGAAGGCCACGGTGGCGTCACCGTCGTCCACGCTCTCGATGAGGGCCGTGGTTCCTTTGGGTCCTTCTTGATATTTGATCTTGGGATAGTTGCGCACATCGTCCACGCCGAGGATCCCTTTGAGCACCACTTGATTGAAGATGGCCACGTCCAAGCGCTCGCGCAGCGATGGCAGCTGTTCCAAATACTCGGGCCGAACGGACAGGCGGTACCATTGTCCGAACAGGTACATCCCCAAGTGGTGGGGCGTGGCGGGTTTGTAAGATTTGCCGGTCGGTTCGATCTCGTAGGCTTCGGAAAGGCGTTCGAGGAATTGCTGTGCGGTCAGTCCGTTGAGGGATTCCAGCAGGCGGTTGTAGTTGTGGATCTCGATCTCGCTGGCGGGAAACAGTTCGGCAGACAGGAAGTTGTAGGCTTCTTGGCCGGTGTGGCCGGGGTTGGCGTTCTTTTGGAGATCGCAGTACAAAAGAGAAGTTTCGCAGCGGTGGTGGCCGTCGGCGATGAACGTGAGCGGTACTTTTTCGGCAAAAAGTTGGGCATAGCGCTCCAGGTATTCGGGCTGGTCGATGCGCCAATAGGTGTGGTGCTCGTCCTCGTAGTCGAACTCCAGGGTGGGCTTGAGCGAAAAGGTGATCCGGTTGGTGAGCGCGTCTATTTCCAGCACATTGGGGTAGGTGAGCAGGACAGGCTTGATCAGCGCTCGGCGGTCGTGGTACAACTCCAGGGCCTGTTCTTCCTTGGCCCGGATGGTGTGCTCGTGCCGACGGATGCGTTCTTCCCGGTAATCGTCCAAGTGGATGTAGGCATTGAATCCCGTATAGCTGCGGTACTTGGTCTGCATCCGGTGGATGTAGAAGGCCGGTTGCTTGTCTTGCTCGTAAAATCCTTTTTGCCAAAACTGTCGGAAATCTTCTTTGACATCCCGAAAAAAACTGTTCGGGGATTTTATTTTGGTCAAAAGGGGCAATGCCGCACGATATGGGGAGATAGATGCCATGCTGGGTTTATAGGGAAAATGGATGGATGCCCAAAACTAAAATGTTTTTTTTCGGAGAAGGGAGCCGGAGCGGAAAAAAATTCGGTTTTCGGGCCGTTGGTGTATCCCCGACCATCTTTTTTCCCAAAAAACAATGCCCCGGCCCGCTATCTGCGATCCGGGGCACGGACAAAAGTCAGGATCCGATCATTCCCCGGACACCGTCAACGGAAGGGTCTGGCGGCCCTCGGCGGAAACTACCGTCAGCCAATAGAGCCCCTTGGCCAAGTGGGCCACCGAGCCTTCCCGGGCACCGTCCGGTGCGACCGAGACGGGGAAGTGCACGGGGCGGCCCAGCGGATCGAACACCTGCAGCACGGCGTCCGCGGGCAGGTTTTCGATGCGCACGGTCTCGCGGGCGGGGTTGGGGAAAAGGCGCGGCTGCAAGGCCGCGGCGCCGAGCGCGCCCAAGAAAGTCGCGTTGAAGCCCGGCGAAGAGGCCGAACAGCCGTTGGCGTCGGTGACGACCACCGTGTAAATTCCGTTTTGGACGGGCGAAAAGGTTTGGCCCGTGGCTCCCGGCACCGGCACGCCGCCCAAATACCAAGCATAAGACGCATAGGTTCCGGTGGTGAGCGACTGTCCGTTTTGCGCGATCGCCGGCGTGGGCAGGGAGCTGACGGTCAGCACGAGGGTGGCCACGGAGTCGCAGCCGTTGGCGCCCACCAGCGTATCGGCGTGGAGTCCGGCCGCCGTGTAGGTCTGACCGTTGAACACGTAAGCGTCGCCGCTGCAGATGACCGCGTCGGTGATGCTGCTGCCGACGGGCAGGACCGCCAGATCGAGCGTGGCAACGGAGTCGCAGCCGTTGGCCGCCGTCAGCGTCACGCTGTAGGTGCCGGCGACCGTGTAGGTCTGTCCGTTGAACACATGGCCCTCGCCAGAGCAAACGATCGCTTGTTCGCTGACCGCCGACGGAGAGAGTTCGGTCAGCTCCAGAGTAACGGTCGAATCGCAGCCGTTGGCCGCCGTCAGCGTGGTCGTGTAGGTGCCTCCCGCGGACAGCGGTTGTCCCAAAAAGTCATAGGTGCCGCCCGTGCAGAAACTGGCCTGCAAATTGGCCGTTCCGGGCTGGTTGACCGCCAGTTGGAGCGTGACCACGGAATCGCAGCCGTTGGCGCCGGGGAAGGTGGCCACATAGGTGCCGGGCGCGGCCAGGTTCTGTCCGTCAAAAGCATAGGTGTCGCCCACACAGATAGCGGCGGTCTCCGTCGAAGTGGTCTGCTGGCCGATGTCCACCAGTGCGTCGGCAGAGCCGGTGCAGCCGTTGGCGTCGGTGGTGGTGACGGCATAGGCGGTGGCCGCGGCCGGACTGACATTGATCGCCGCGGCGGTCGCCCCGTTGCTCCAAGCGTACTGCACGCCGCCCGTGGCCGACAGCGTGGCCGTGCCGCCCGTGCAGATCGTGCCCGGGCCGTTGATGGCCACGGCGGGCGACGCGAACACCGTCTGCGTTTCGCTGGCCGTAGAGGTACAGCCGTTCGCTCCTGTGACCGTCACGGTATAGACGGTGGTTTCGGTGGGCGCAACCGTCTGCATGAATCCGGTGGCTCCGTTGCTCCACGCATAGCCTGCAGCGCCGCCCGCGGCCATCAGCATCACCGATGTGCCGGGGCAACGGGGCGTGAGTGGTGCAATCGCCGCCACGGGACCCGGCAAAATGGATACCGCACGCGCCGCGGAAGCCGTGCAGCCGTTGGGCGTAGAAACCGTGACCGTGTACGAACCGGCCTGCGTCGGGTTGACGGTCAGGTCGGCGGTGGTGGCCCCGTTGTCCCACAAAAACCCGGTGCCGCCGCCGGCCGTCAGCGTGAGCGCGGCACCCGCGCAAACGGACACGGGGCCCGCGGGTGTGATCACCGGCGCGGGAAAGGCCGGATTGCAGGTGTTTTGATATGTCAGCCAGTTGGCCGTGGAGATGAGGTTCATGAACTGGGGCCAAGCGGCGCAATCGCCGCTCAGGTGGTAGCGCAGATACGGGATCAGCACGCTGCGCGTGCGAGCCAACTGGGTGTTGCGGTCGAGCCCGCCGCCCGGAATGCAGGTGGATTCGCCGAACGCGCAGTTGAAGTTGTAGTTGTTGAATTGGCAGTGGTAGCCGCCCGTAATGCTCACGAAAGTTTTGCAGGACGAGGCCAGGGCGTTGTAGATCGGGGTCTGGTGCTGGCCGGGCGGGGCCACGCAATCGAGGCTGCCCGAGATCACGAGATTGGGCACCGTCACATTGGCCGCGGCGGTGATGGCCGACGGGTTGGTGTTGGCCGCGGCAAAGGTGGCCATACAGTTGATCCCCGTGGTGTACTGGCCCGCAAGGATCGTGCTCCCGCCGCCCATCGAGTGGCCGCCGATGCCTTTGCGGCCGTTGAGCTTTTGGTTGAAGATCGAACCGGCGTTGGTGTTGAGCGCCAACATCCGATCGGAAACGAAGGCCAAGTCGCGCCCGAACTCCGTGTGGTTGGGCGAAAAACCGTCCTCGGTGCGAGGAACCGCCACCACAAAACCCGCCCGCGCAAGGCTGTCGTAGATCGGCGAATAACTGTCCCAGGCCATCACGAAACCGTGCCCAAACACGAACACGCCGAAGGTCCCGTTGGCCACGGGCGCATTGGTGCCGGCCACCGTGGCCGGATAAAAGATCTTGGTCTCGATCTGCCGACCGGGACCGCCACCCGTGCCCACTCCGCCCGTTCTGGCGGGGTCGGCAAAGGTGATCGTCGTGTTGCCGACGGGATAATTTTGGGCGCTCGACACAGCGGAAGCTCCGATGAAAAACAGCAGCAGGATCGGGTAAAGGAGTTTCATTTTCGGGGTATGACGGTTTTCGGACAAGGATTTTCCCTTTTTTCGGAAAAATTTTTCTAAAAAAGATGGGGCAAAAATTTTTTTAAAAAAATTTTTGCCCCAAAAATAAAAAAAAGAAAGTTCGGAAAGTTTGGCCGGAAAGCTACCACCTCCGAACGCCGCGGTTCAACGCAGGCCGAGGTGGCGGATCGAGGTCACGCAGATCACCATGAAGCCGCCGGCGTACATCAGTTGGAAGAGGGTGTATTTGTACTCGCCCTCCATGAGCGCGGCCCAAAAAGTGGCGAAAAAGGCCATCGCCAACAGGCCTTCCGCGATCGTCACCCAGCTCAATTTGCCGCTGAGGTACTTGTTCTGTTTGAACGAATCCGACAGCGAAACGATGTTGAACTTCGGTGTGCGCACGAAGGCCGATTTTTTGCCCATCCATCCTTGGACGACCGCCACCGTATTGTGCAGCGACATGCCGATGTTCATCGCGGTGAACAGCGGAAAAAAGGCGGCGAACCGCAAGAAACGCTGGAACCAATTGAGGTTTTGGTGGAGCGTTTCGACATGGGTGGTGTAATAAATGTAGCACAAAATGGCCATCGAGGCATAGAACACCGGCAGGTAGCGGATGTCGAAGGCCGGCAGGTAATCGCGCAGGAAAAACAGCGGGATGTTGAGCATGGCCATCAGAAACACCGTCACGAACAGCGTACTGCCCAGCAGGTGGAGCGAGGCGTGCACCTTTTTGCTCAGCGGTATGTCGGCGTTCCAGACCACGGGCAGCATTTTGCGGGCCGTTTCGGCACCGCCCTTCATCCAGCGGAATTGCTGGGACTTGAAGCCGTTCATTTCGGCGGGCAATTCTCCCGGGGAAGTGAAGGCCTCCACGAATTCGATCTTCCAGTCCTTCAACTGGGCGCGATAACTGAGGTCGAGGTCTTCCGTCAGCGTATCGGCTTCCCAGCCGCCGGCATCGTCGATGGTGGTGCGGCGCCACATCCCGCCCGTGCCGTTGAACTGCAGCAGGCAGTCGCCCGAAAAGCGGCCCATCTGCTCCACGGTGAAGTGCACGTCGAGCTGGAAAGCCTGCAGGCGGGTCAGCATGGAATACCGTTGGTTGAGGTGTTCCCAGCGCGTCTGCACCACACCGACTTTGGGGTCGTTGAGGAAATAGGGCACCATCCGCAACAAAAAGTCCGTGTGGGGCAGAAAATCGGCGTCGAAAATGGCGATGAACTCGCCCTTCGCCACCTTCAAGCCTTCGGACAGCGCGCCGGCCTTGAACCCTTTGCGGTCTTCGCGGCGGATCTGTTCGATCAGAAAGCCCTTGGCCTGGTATTCTGCCACTTTTTTGGCCGTGATCTCGATCGACTCGTCGGTCGAATCGTCCAGCACCTGGATCTCGAGCCGGTCTTTGGGGTATTCCAGGCTGCAGATGCAGTCGATCAGGCGATCCATCACGTACATCTCGTTGTACACGGGCAACTGCACCGTGACCATCGGCAGGTCGGGCGCGCCGGGGTTGAGAGGCTTGGGCATGTGCTCGGGACCGCGGCGCTTGTTGCGCCGGTAAAAGAGCAACAATTGGAGCTGTCCCAAACTGAAAACGGTGATGATGAAAAGGAGTATCGTGTAAATACCCGCTACGACAATGGCCAGAGTGTGCATGTGTACTGTGAAATGATGGATGAGAAGGCTTTCCGCTCTGTGTTTGTCAAAAACAACACTTTTGCGGTCAAATATTTTTGAAAATGGTCCAAAGAATTTTTTTTCCTGCCAAAAAAGACCCGCGCAGCGTGCCCGAGATCTTGGATTCCCCGATGCGCCGCCGGTAGCTGACCGGCACTTCGCAACAGACCAGCCCCGCCTTGGCGGCCTTGACCTGCATTTCCACCGTCCACCCATAATCGCGGTCTTGCATTCCGAGCGACAGGAGCTTGTCGAACCGGATGGCGCGGAACGGGCCGAGGTCGGTGAAACGGTATCCAAAAAAGGTGCGGATGAGCGTGGTGGCCAATCGGTTGCCGAAAACCTGTTGGGGCTGCAGGGAGCCTTTTTCGCTGTTGCCGAGGGTACGGGAACCGATCACGAGGTCGGCCCGGCCTTCCACGATGGGCGCCACCACGGCGGGCAGTTCCTCGGGGCGGTCGGAATAATCGCCGTCGAGGAACACGACGATGTCCGGCTTTTCGGTTTTTCCACAAAGGAATTCGATGCCTTTCAGGCAGGCGTTTCCGTAGCCGCGCATCGGTTGTTCGACCACGGTGGCACCGGCCCGACGGGCCTCGGCGGCCGTGGCATCGGTGCTGTTGTTGTCGCAGACCACCACATCGCGGACAAGGGCGCGCGGGATGTCGCGCACCACTTTTCCCACGGCACTTTCTTCGTTGAAAGCCGGGACGATCACATCGATCAACGGCATGGTCTGCAAGGTGTTTTTACGGTTTGCGGCACAAAATTAACCCGTATTGCGAAATGGGCTTATATGGAAAAGAAAATCCTTGAAGATCAGTTGTGTATTTCTTTTTTCCCAAAAAAGCTGTCAAGGTATGTAGGTCTGGAAGCAATCCGCGGCGTTGAGGTGCAGTTTGTCCACGATCGTTTCCGGGGCATCGTTCCGAAAAGAAATGCCGGAAAACAAGCGGGAGCAGTCGAACCGTAGGCCGATCCGGGCGTCCGCCCCGTCGGCGAGGACCAGGCTTTGGGGCAGCGCCAGATCGAACGGCACCAATTGTGCGTCGCCGTACAGCGCAATGGTGCGGGCGAGGGAGTCGCCGAACAGACGGATTTCCGGCCGCAGGAAGGTATGGCCCTCCGCCTCGGAACGATACATCCCGCGCGGATGGAGCGCCGACAGCGGGTGCGCCGCCGGCAGGTTCCCGTCGTGGTGGTTGGCCGCTGGGAAAACGCCCAGGTAAAACCGCACCCGTTCAAAGGTGCCCGTGGACGAAACATCCCCGAAATCCGCCAACAAGGTGCCGGGATCGGCCGACACAAAACTGTTGGGCACAACCACCGGCCCGTTCGCAGTGGAAAGGGAAAGTTTGTTGGAGACCCGCATTTCGCTGCCGTCGCCCCGCACCAGCCTCAGATCGGAGAGCAGGTAGGGCATGGAAAGCACTTGGATCGTGTCGCCCGAATCCGACACATAGGGAAGTCCGAGCGCAAAAGGAAGGGTATCGCCGTTTTGGACGAACACATGCGACAGTTCCGCCTGCATCCGATAATACAGGCAGCAGCAGTTCCGGTCCGCCTCCGCATCGTAATTGCGGGCACGGGGATCCAGACAGCCTTCTTTGCCTCGGTAGCAGGCGGCCATCGAACAGAGTGCGGCCAAAAGAAACAGCGTGCGCATGCCGCAAAGATAGTGTCCGTCGGATTGACATGGGGCGGATTCTCTGCCGGTGTATTTTCCTTTTTCGGAAAAAAAACGGCCGATCCGAAACCGGCCGTTTTTTGCCCCGAAAATCCCCTCGGGCACGAAACGCCGTCCCCCATGGAGTTACATTGGGCCGACTGGGTTATTTTTGGGCCTCATTAGGGAAAAATGGCCCATCTGCCCCAACGAACACTCCTCCTGACCGGTGCCGCCGGTTTCATCGGCCACCACCTGTCGCTGCGCCTGCTGGCGGAGGGCTATGCCGTGGTGGGCACCGACAACCTGATGGCCGACGACAACCTCGTCTTCAAAACGGAGCGATTGCGCCAACTGGAACGGCAACAGGATTTTGTTTTCCGTCGCCTCGATCTCAACGACGGCCCCAGCATGGAGCGCCTGTTCGAGGATTTTTCCTTCCACAAGATCGTGCACCTCGGCGCCAGGACAGGCGTCCGGCCCTCGCTGTTGGATCCACTGGGCTACCTCGACGCCAATGTGCGGGGCACGGGCGCGGTGCTCGACCTGGCGCGCGAACACGCCGTGCCGCATGTGATCTTCGCTTCCAGTTCGTCGGTGTACGGCGATTCGCCGGAACAGCCTTTTTCGGAGGACCAGCCGGCCAACCGCCCGATTTCGGTGTACGCGGCCACCAAAAAATCCGCCGAGATGCTGGCTTTCAGCTATGCCCAAGGATTCGGTCTGCCGTTGACGGGGCTGCGCTTTTTCACCGTGTACGGTCCGTGGAACCGCCGCGACATGGCGGTTTTCCGCTTTTTGGAGGCCCTGCGCACCGGTGGGGAAATCGCTTTGTTCAACGAAGGCCGCTCCCTGCGGGATTTCACTTTCGTGGAGGACATCGCCGAGGCCATCGTGCGCCTCGTGGCGGCTCCTCCGCCCATGGGCCCGCCGCCGTTCGAACTGTTCAACATCGGCTACGGTCGGCCCCGCGATCTTTTTTCCCTGGTGCAGATATTGTCCGAAGAAACCGGTCTGCCGGCCCGGATCCGATTGGAGGCGGCCCAGCCCGGCGATGTGGAGTCCACCTGGGCGGATACCCGCCGCTTGGAGGCCCGCATCGGTTTCAAGCCCCGCCATTCCCTCGAAGAAGGCCTGAAAAAAACCGTGGATTGGTACAAAACGCTCCCGACAAAATGATCCCGGACCGAACGCTTGCGGCGGCGTCCTTTTTTCAAGTATTTTTTTCTAAATTTTTTTATAAAAAAATAAAAATCAGTTTTTTATAAAAAAACAAGTTGCTTCCCATGCTGTTGTCCGCCATAGTTGCCATGAACGCCGAAAGAGCCATTGGGCAGAACGGGGCCATTCCGTGGCATTTGCCCGTCGATCTGAAGTATTTCAAGGCGACCACCACGGGCCATTGCGTGCTGATGGGCCGCAAGACCTGGGAGTCGCTGGGGCGGCCGTTGCCGAACCGCCCCAACATCGTGGTCACGAGGCAGACGGGACTTTCGCTGCCCAGTTGCACGGTGGTGAACAGCCTGTCGGCGGCCATTGCCGTGGCCCGCGATCTGGGCGAAACGGAGGCGTTCGTGATCGGCGGCGGCGAGTTGTACCGCGAGGCGTTGCCCCTGCTCGATCGGTTGTATGTGACCGAGGTGGATTGCCCGGCTCCGCGCGCGGACGTTTTTTTTCCGGACTGGGACGAACGGGAATGGATCCTCGAATCGCGTAATTTTTTTAAAAAAGACGAAAAAAATCCGTTCGATTGCGTATTTTCGTGTTGGACAAGAAACCGGCCCGCTTAGACGGTGAAGCGTTTGCGCGCCCGTGATCGTTTCCTGTTTTTGTCCCATCGTTTATTCTGCGTCGTGCACAGTTATCGCCCATCCCGCTCCGACCTCGATCTGACGAGGGTGTTCTACCGGATCCATCCGGAGGATCTGCACGGCACCCGCTATTTTTTCGAGGCCAACGAGCACGCCTTGGATGTGCTAAACATCGAGGCTTATTTTCCCATTTTGGCGGCCTATGTGAACGCCCTTTTTTCGTTGGGCGATTTTGAAAAAATGCAGCCCTACGCCGATCGGCTCCTGGAATTGTCGCTGACCGAAAACCTCTCGCTCGCGGACGGCGACGAGGATGTTTTCACCAAGACCCTTTTTCAAAAATCCTATTCCCTGCTCCGGTTGAAGCAAACGGACCGGGCGGTGGAACTGGCGCGGCAGTTGTTGGGCATCGCGCCGGACAATCCCCGCAACGCCCGTCTGCTGCGCTTGGCCCTGGTGCTCCGGCGGCCGTTTCATCTGCAACTTTCCCTGGGTGCCGGGGCGGCCTTGGGGCTGTCGTACCTAGTCATGCTGGCGACCGGCATTTTGGTCGTGGAGCCTTATTTTCCGGAACATCTCGCTTGGTTCGGCCCGTTGTCCACGGGCATTTGGCAATCGGCCGTTTTTGCCGTGCTGGCCGGATCGGCATTCCACCACTTGTCCGCTTGGCGGCAGACCGTGCTCGTGCGCCGGTCGGCGCGCGCCAAAGCGGCCCAAAAAGCCCGTTGGGCAAGCTGATGGCGCTTCCGGACAATCCGATGTCGGCAGAAAGGAACCTGCGCGCCGTCCAGGTACAGCTTGCGGTGGTGGCCGTTCTGGCGGCGCTTTACGCCTTTTACCGGGCCGAAGCCCTGCTGTGGGGAGCCGTCGGACTGGGGATTTCCTTTGTGGCCCTGCCCGCCTGGGGGCGATTGTTTGCCCGTGGCTGGGAGCGTTTGGGGCATTTGTTGGGGAAAATCAACGGCACGGTCCTGTTGGCGGTCCTGTTTTTTTTCATCCTGTTGCCGGTGGCACTGCTATACCGCCTGAAGCGGCGCGACACGCTTTTTTTGCGGCGGCCGGAGGGCACGCTCTGGCAAGAGCGCGGCGGCAAGATCTCGCCCGGGGATCTCGAGCATCCCTGGTGACCGCGCATTCCGTTTTCCGTCGTACTTTTGCCGCGCGCCGATGGGGTCCTTTCAAGAGGGACGCCGGTGCAATGACTGTTTTTCGGAAAAACCGTTTTTATGAAATTCGCTACTAAGCTGATCCACGCCGGTGTAGAGCCGGATCCCTCCACCGGAGCGGTGATGACGCCCATTTTTCAGACCTCCACCTATGTGCAGGACGGACCGGGCAACCACAAGGGCTATGAATACGCCCGCACCCAGAACCCCACCCGTACCCAATTGCAGAACAACCTGGCCGCGCTCGAAAACGGTCGGCACGCCTTCTGCTTTGCCAGCGGCATGGCGGCGATCGACACGGTGATCAAAACCCTGTCGCCCGGCGATGAAGTGATTTCGGTCAACGATCTGTACGGAGGCACTTATCGGCTTTTCGTGCGCGTATATGCCAAATACGGCATCCGCTTCCGCTTCGTGGACATGTACCGGGCCGAAAACCTCGAGCAGCACCTCACGCCGCAGACCAAACTGGTCTGGATCGAAACGCCCACGAACCCGATGCTCAACATCGTGGACATCGCCGCGGTATCGGCCATTGCCCACCGCCACGGCGCAAAAGTGTGCGTGGACAACACCTTCGCTTCCCCCTATCTCCAGACGCCGCTCGATTTGGGCGCCGACATCGTGGTGCATTCCGCCACGAAATACCTCGGCGGCCACTCCGATGTGGTGCACGGCTGCGTGATCGTCAACGACGAACACCTCGCCGCCGACCTGAAATTCCTGCAGAACGCGGCCGGCGCCGTGCCCGGGCCGCAGGATTGTTTCCTGATCCTCCGCGGCATCAAGACCCTGCACCTGCGGGTACAGCGCTCGTGCGACAACGCCCGGGTGCTCGCCGAATGGCTGCGCACGCATCCGGCGGTGGACCGGGTGTACTACCCCGGATTTGCCGACCATCCGGGCCACGCGACCGCCCAACGGCAGATGCGGGATTTCGGCGGGATGGTTTCCTTTACCCTGCGCAACGACACCCTGGAAGCCGCGGCGGCGGTCCTGCGCAAGACCGAATTGTTCTACTGCGCCGAATCGCTCGGCGGCGTGGAATCGCTGATCGGCCACCCCGCTTCTATGACCCACGCCTCCATCCCCGCCGAGGAACGCTTGAAGATCGGCCTCACCGACTCGCTCATCCGCCTCAGCGTGGGCGTCGAGGATGTGGACGACCTGCGCGAAGACCTCGCACGGGCTTTGGCTTGATTTTTTTGGAAAAAAAGGGCAGGCCCCGACCTTTTCGATGGCCTCGACGACTGCCCGCGCACAACGTGCCGACATGTTTTTTTTTCCTGAAAAAATCAAAATCCCCTTTTCTCGGATCCGTGGCCGGATAGCTGCAATGGTGCTCATGGCCGTTCTGTCGAGCGTTTCCCTTTGGGGGCAATCGCCAGCAGAGGCCCTGCGCGACGGGAATTATTTTTATGACCGGGGCGATTTCGCGATGGCCGAAAAGGCCTACCGGCGCGGGCTGCTCAACAATCCGCCCCCCGACACGGCTTTTCGCCTCACGCACAATCTGGGCAACAGCATCTTCCGACAAGCGGGCGAACGCAGCGACGACCTGCAGGCGGGACGCTACGGCGAAGCAGCTTCAGCCTTCGAACAAGCCGCAAACCTAGCCCGAAACGCCCCTGAAGCGGCCGAGGCATGGTACAATGCCGGCAACGCATGGCAACGGCGCGCCGATGCCCTGACCGGCGACGCCGAAAAACGCAAGGCGCTCGAAAACAGCGTCCGCGCCTACCGGCAGGCTCTCCGCAAAACGCCCGGAAACGGCGATGCGCAAAACAACTTGGCCCTCGCCCAGCAAAAAATCAAAAAATTGCAGCCGCCACCACCCCCACCTCCTCCCAACCAGCCGCCCAATCAACCGCCGCCGCCCCAAGAAGCCAAGCCCGAGGCCCAGCGCCTGCTGAGGATCCTCGAAAGCGAAGAACGGGCCACCCAGGGCAAACTGAACAAAAAAAACGTCGAGCCGCCCGCGAACGGCAAAGACTGGTAACGGCCCGACCGGCCCCGAAATCACGGCCGGATGCGCTCGGCCATCGCCGACAGCAAGCCATGGCGATCGTCCAAGTCCAACCAGGCCCATTGTCCGTTGGGATTGACCTCCAAAAAAACATACTTCCCTTTGGCCAACAGGAAATCCAGCCGGCCAAAGGGAAGATCCAAACGCTGCATGAGCGAGCGGATGTTGTCCGACACCCGATCGGGCAAGGGGTGCGGTTGCCAAGGTTGGGGCTTTCGGCCGATGTCGCGGCGCCAATCCACCGTTTTGCCGTCGCGGGCAAGCGCAAAGGAAAACAATGCGCCCTCCACGAAAACCACGGTCACATCGGATTCGGCCTCCACGCGGGTTTGCACGAACCAAGGGTATTCCGGGGCCAGATCGGCGGCTGCGACGCCGGTGGTGTACAGGGCGTGGCCTGCGTCCACGAGGTTTCCGGAAAGGCTCTTGACCACCGTCGTTCTGTCCCCGCCGCCGAAAGGCCGGTTGAGGCGGAAATGCCATTCGGGCACCGCGAAAAGGCCCTCGGCGGCGAGCAGTTGGACGATCTTGCCCACCTCGTTTTCGCGGTAGGGGCGCACCAGCACCGTTTTGTTTTGGCGGTCGAAAAAATTGAACAGTTCGCGAAAAAAATACCGCGTCTCGGCCTCGGCATAAGGGTCGCCGCTCCAATCGCCCTGAAACGGCTTGCGCCAAAAAACCTTGGCGATTTCGGCATCCGTGACCGAATCCACGGGGCTTTCGAGCGTCAGCCCCCGGCGGCTCCAAGCCACCCGATACTGCCCGATCAGATCCGAATTCAGGCGAAAGATGTTTTCCGTGCCCAAATGCCCGATCAGTGCATCCGCCGTGGCATCGAAGGAATGGGCCAGGAGGAGGGTTTTCATGGGCGCGCGCTACCGGTCGTTGTCGAGATCTTTGGGCTTGCCGTCCGCACCGAAGGTATGGGTGGCATTCCAAGTGATGGTCATGTCGGGACCGAGATCGGCAAATCGGACCTGCCTCCGGAAATCGTATTCCGCGTCGGGCAGGGTCAGGCGAACGATGGGCTCGGCAAGGTCTGCGGGAGAAAGTCGCTTTTTCATGTTCTTGTTTTTTGGTGAAAAATCTTTTTTCCAAAAATACGGCACAAAACACTTCGCGCCGACACTTGCGCGGATGGCACCGTCAAAAATTTCCGTTCCGCCGCCGAGCGGTCCAGGCCGAAAAAGCTGCTCTGCGGGCATTATCTTTGACCTGTTTTTTTCCAAAAAAAAGCGAGCCATGAAATTTTCCGAATCGTTCACCCTTTCCCATCGCGCGGCCCTGGAGGCCGCTTGTCGCCCCGTGCTGAACATCCGGGCCTCGTCGGGCAGTCCCGCCCCTTGGGAAAGTTGTTTTTTCGGCACCCCCTATCTGCCCGCCGACGCGGCGTGGCCCACGACCCGCAGCGGAGCGCCGTTGCAGTTCATCGCCCAGCTCAACTTCGCCGAAATGCCTGATTTGAAGGGGTTTCCCTGCAAAGGCATCGTGCAGTTCTATGTCAACAGCCACGACAACCTCCTCGGGCTCAACTTGGACGATCCGCTGAACGGCGATTTCCGGGTGCTGTTTTGGCCCGAACCTGTGCAGGATATGGCCGTCCTTCGGTCCGATGCCGCTCCGGTGGCCGATTTTGCCCATTCGCCCGGTGGACAGCCCTGTCGGCTGACTTTCGAAACGGGGCTCGATCCGATCAACTTGGATTCCTCTTCTTTCGAAAAACAGTTTCCGGAAGACTTCTTTTCAGACCTCGGCGACTCGGAATGGGATGCCCGCGACGAATATGCCGAATTGAACCCGCTCGGCGGGCACAAAGTGGGCGGATACCCCCATTTCACCCAAGACGATCCCCGCTACGACGAACTGGCCGAATTCGACGTCCTGCTTTTCCAAATGGATACAGAGTCCGCTAACTGGATCCAATGGGGCGATATGGGCGTGGCCAACTTTTTTGTTCGCCCGGACGACCTGGCCGCGGGGCGTTTCGATCA
>JBEIJQ010000067.1:0-16778 GCA_040380145.1 Lewinellaceae bacterium
CCGTGCAATTGGCAAATGTCGCAGTGCCCGTAACGCCCACCGCCGTGGGCTCGCCCACCGTCACGGTAGCCGTGCCCGTGCAACCGTTCGCGTCCGATACTGTGACCTCGTATGTGCCGATCGTAAGACCAGCTGGATCCTCCGACACGTCGCCGTTCGACCACGCAAAAGTGTAGGGATCCAAGCCGTTTGAAACCGTCAGGTCGATCGAGCCGTCCGAACCGCCGAAGCACAGCGCATCGATCGCCGTGGCTGAGGCCGTCAGGGTGATATTGTTCGTGCCCACCGTTTCGCCGAACGAGGCCGTGCAGCCGTTCGCGTCCGTCACGGTTACATCGTAAGAGCTGGGCAAAACACCGACTAGATCTTCGTCTGTAGAGCCATCCGACCAAGAATAAGTGTATCCGACAACACCGCCCGAAACCGTCAAATCCAAACCTCCATCGGAGCCGGAGCAAGTCGCGGAAATGGCCGTTCCGGAGATAACCAAAGCCGAAGACTGCAGTACAGTGGCCGACAGGGTCAACGTACAACCATTGGCATCGGTAGCAGTCACCGTGTAGGCACCTCCGGTAAGCGCCGAAACATCTTCGGTTGTTGCTCCATTGGACCACACAAAATTCAGCGTGCCATTCCCTCCGGAAGCCGTCAGGTCAATCGAACCGTCAGAGCCACCAAAACAATCAACATCGGAGGTTGTCGCAGTCAAAGAAATAGCGGAAGGTACCGTCAACGTTTGGCCCAGCGTCGCCGTGCAACCGTTCGCGTCGGTGGCCGTCACCGTGAAAGTGCCCAACCCGAGACCCGAGAGATCTTCCGTGGTCGCCGCGTTGGACCATGCAAAAGTGAAAGCCCCCGTACCGCCAAAAGCCGTGAGGTTAACCGAACCGTTCGTACCGCCTGAACAGGTCGGATTGGTGGCGACCGCTGTAAGAGAAATCGCCGTGGGTTGGGTCAAAGTACGGCTCAAAGAAGCAGTGCAACCGTTCGCGTCGGTGGCCGTCACGGTAAAAGTTCCTGCACCGAGGCCGGAAAGATCTTCCGTGGTAGCTGCGTTGGACCACGAAAAAGTCGGAGTTCCCGTGCCGCCCGTGGCAGTAAGGTTCACCGATCCGTTCGCGCCGCCCAAACAAGTCGGATTGTTGGCCACCACCGAAAGCGATAAAGCCGTGGGCTGGGTGACCGTGGCAGTAGCTGTTGCGGTGCAGGTCCCGTTGGAAGTTACCGTCACTGTAAAAGTGCCCGCTCCCAGGGCTGTAATCGAACCGGTGGTTGCACCGTTCGACCATGCATAGGTAAACGGCGCATTGCCTCCGTTCAAAGTGGCGGAAGCAGATCCGTTCGTACCGCCCGAACAGGACACATTGGTGGCGGAGGCCGAAACAGAAAAGGCCACAGGTCCCGAAAGCGTCGCCGCCGCCGAAGCCGTACAACCGCCCGTGGCCGTGACGGTCACGGTGTAGTCGCCGGCCGACAGGTTGGTGGCCGTCGCAGAAGTGGTTCCGTTGGACCATGAATAAGAAAACGGCGCGTTGCCACCCGATGGCGTGGCGGTTATGCTGCCCGTTTCGCCAGGACAGGCTGCCGGCGCCGCCGCCATGGATACCGAGATCGCATCCGGCTCGGTGATCACCGTAGATGCCGAACCCGTACAACCGCCCGCATCCGTGACCGACACCGAGTAAGTACCAGCCGATAAACCGCTACGATCTTGATCGGTGGTGCCATCTTCCCATATAAAACTGTACGGACCGGTTCCACCAGAAGGAGACAAGCTAATTGCCGCATTGTTTTCTCCGGGACACCCGATCGGCGTGACGGTCATATTGGGTGCCAAATTGGCAAAAGAAGCCGTTGTCGTAGCAGTAAGCGTACACCCGCCACCCGTTGAGGTGACCCGATAAACACCGTCATTGCCGGCAACGGTGGGCTCGATAAAAGGACTTTGGGAGGTACTGGTAAAGGCCAAGGGCCCGGTCCAACTGTAGTTGGAAGTCCCGCCGCCGGTCACATTGGCGTTCAATTGGAGGGTATCGCCCAAACAGATCGGCGAATTGGTATTCGCCGTCAATTTCCGGCGAACCACCATCACTTGGTCGCTGGCGGTGAGCGCCTGTCCCGCACAGTCGGTATATCCGATGGTACAAGTATAGACCATGGTGTCCACCGCCGGGGTGATAGAAACCGTCTGGGTCGTTCCGATCAGGTTGTTGTTGGCATCCCTCCAGGAATAGGTGACCGTGGCAGCACCGTTGGGACGGAATTGGCGACAGTCGGTAGCTGCAGACCAATTGGATGCGTTTCGGCCAGTGATTGTCGTGGCAACGGTTCCTGTAGCATTTTGGACCCCCTGTGTCGCAAGGCCCGGAGGTACCGATACGACAGGCTTGAAGCCAATGTACATGTCAATGTTGTTGGAAGTTTCGTTCAGCACGATTTGCTGAGTGGCATTGTCTGTTGTTGAGTACGGGACATCAATATTGTCCCACGAAACGATGAACTTGCGGAATGGCGCCGTGCCGATCAAGGCATAACGCACACGGCCAGCCCCGGGCGCTTCGGGACGAAGGTCGTGGAAAGGACCAAATATCGAATTTGTCGGTGCATTGGTCGCACTCGGAATGGTACCGAGGGGCGCAGCCGGCATAGCGGCATTGGCATTGGCCGTGGTAAAGTTCAGGGTACCGTTGGCTCCAATGACCAGCTGGGTTCGAACGCTCGTATAAAAACAAAAATTGAACCCGATGTTGATGACACCACTGTAGTTATTGCCCGCAAAGCTGACCACCGTTCCCGAGTCGAATGGCGCCGGCGGCACATACGGAATGTTGGCCAAAGAATATCCGGAGGTAACCCTCGGCACGTTGGCGATGGCCGTCAGGTTGGTCGAATTGCCCGGGCATACGGCCACGTCCAAGCCGGCGTTGACCGATATCTGAGCCTTCAGCTCCCATTGGGAGACCATCGACACCATGCAAAACAACAAGGCAGTCTGTAGCAGTTTCTTCATAAAAAAAGAAATAATTAAAGGATGAGATACCTTTGAAAGGAATTTTTGGAAATCAATAAAAGGAGCAAATTTTCGCAAAAATAACGCAAGAATACCGTATTTTGGTACGAAGCCTTGGTATTGGAAAAATCTCCCCAACTCCAAGCCGCATTTTATTTGGAAAATCATACTCTGCGGACCATTTTCATTCCAGAACATTACAGCAGTTGCCAATAACCCTCCAGATGGGCAAATCACCGAACCGCCTCTTTTTTTTATTTTTTTATAAAATAAATTAAAAAAAATATATTTTAATAAAAATACGCAAAGCAATGAGTCCAAATCAGCACATTCATTCATCATAAGTTCGGAGCCTTTTACGCCGACAAATCCAACGCGCAATTTCCGTTCGAATAAATATTCCTTTAGGGAACGCTCCCGCCCAGTGACGATTACCGCTCAATTTTCCCCCAATTGTCGCCCGCAGGAACATTTGGACATCGGGGTATTGGTTTTATTCGAGACAAACACTATCTTTGCCTACTTTTTTACTTTTTTCCCAAAAAGTCCCCCGACGGGACAACAACACAGATCCATTATGACCACCAAAGAAGAAATCGTCAAAAACTGGCTGCCGAGGTACACGGGCATGCCCCTCGATGCGTTCGGAGAGTACATCATCTTGGTGAATTTCAGCAACTATGTGAAAATGTTCGCCGAAATGCACCGCGTGGGCATTTACGGACTGGACCGCTCCATGTCGAGCGCCACGGCCGAGAACATCACCATCATCAACTTCGGCATGGGCAGCGCCAATGCCGCCACGGTCTGCGACCTGTTGACGGCCATTTCTCCCAAGGGGCTCCTTTTCTTGGGCAAATGCGGCGGACTGAAAAGGAAGAACCAAGTGGGCGATCTGCTCCTGCCCATCGCCGCCATCCGTGGCGAAGGCACCTCCAACGACTACTTCCCCACAGAAGTGCCCGCTCTGCCGGCCTTTGCCCTTCAAAAGGCGATTTCCACCACTATCCGAGAGTACGACCAAGACTACTGGACCGGAACCGTTTACACGACCAACCGAAGGGTCTGGGAGCATGACGAAAAGTTCAAGGATTACCTCAAAGATATCCGCTGCATGGGAATCGACATGGAAACGGCCACGGTCTTTTCCGCCGCTTTCAAAAATTATATCCCCGCCGGCGCCCTGCTGCTGGTTTCCGACACCCCGATGACCCCGGAAGGCGTCAAAACAGAAGACAGCGACAAGAGCGTGACTGCCAAATTCGTGGAACGCCACCTGCGCATCGGCATCGATTCGCTCAAACAGCTCATCAACGGCACGCAAACGGTCAAGCACCTGCGTTTTTGAGCTTTTTTCGGGGTACTTTTTTCAAGAAAAAACGAACGCCCATCCACATCGGATGGGCGTTCGCCGTTCAGATCGCTGAAGAGCACGAAAGGAATGGACTTCCCTACCCTTCTCGGCCCTCGCGGTCCAACTTGCCTTTTTTGGCACCGTTCGTGAAGCGCAGCTCACCGTTTTTGTCGGCCTCGATAGCATCGTACTGGAAGGGAGTGAGAATCTTGCCGGTCTTGTTGGCCAAGGCGCATTTGCCGTCTTTTTTCAACCGGATGGCGTCGCCGGCTTTGTCCAACACCTCGATCTCGCGGTATTCGGCGGGAAAGAGCATCATCCCCTCGTGGCTGGCCAAACCGACGCTGCCTTTTTGGTACAGCAGATAAAAAGTGTGGTAACTGTTCCAAAAAAGCTTCGGCACGGTGATCGAATCGAACTCAAAGGGCAGTGTCTGGTTGGCCTCGAAATCCACCATCCCGTACTTGCCGATCTCACGGGAAAGGGCCGCGAACACCGGGCGGGACGAAATATCGGCGGAATCGGTTTCCTCGCCCTGCGGGTAGGGCATGAAACTCACTGTCTGCCCCTTCATGAACACCGCGTATTTGTCTTCCCAAAAGCCCAGGAAATCGGTGTAGGCGAAATCGCTGATGGTTTCTCCGGCCAGGTTCACCATGCCCCAATATCCGCCGCGCTTGCCCGCTCCCGCGGTCGTGTAATATTCGAGCACCATTTCGTCGAAACTGTCGCCCGGCTCCAGATAATCGAAGCCGAAGGGGATGAGCAGCACGCCGTTGAGATCCACCATCCCATACTTGCCCTCGGCGTTGGCAAAGGCGACTGCGGCGCGGTCGTTGATCGACACGCTGGGCCGGGGATCTTTGAACTTGGGCTGCACAAGGGCCTTGCCAGTGTTGTCGAACAGGCCGCTGAGGCCGTTGGTCAGGGTGGCCACGAAGCGCTTTTCGGTGAGGCGGGTGATCTGCGTGTAGTTGATGTCCATCGCCAACTTGCCGTTGCCGTCGATCAGTCCGTACAGCGTGCCTTTGCGCACTACGGCCGTGCCGCCGTAAAACTCCTCTCCGTCGTCGAACTGGTACTCGATGCGGTTGGCTCCGTTCTCGTCGCAGTAGCCGACCTTGCCCCCTTTGCCCTTGCACTTGACAAGATACACCTCATCGGTCTGGGCAGAGGCCGCCGCAAAAGAAATCCCGGCGAACAGGGCGGACAAAAGCAGTTTTTTCATGGAAAAATAATTGGGGTACAAAAAATTGGGTTCGAAAGACCGCTCATTTCATATAGCGGTAATCTTCCTGTTCGATATGGGGAAAAAAAACGGGCAGCCCGTTGTCGGCGACGAATCGCGCACGGGCCTCTTGGTAAGCGTTGTCGGGAGGATACAGGCGGTCGCGGTAATCCCGCCCGATGCGCTCCATTTCTTGCCGCTCTTCATCGGTAGCGTCCTGCTTGCAGCGCAGTTCCACCCACCGACGGTAACGGTCACGGATGTAAGAATGGTGGAATGCCGCCAGTTCCACGGCCGCACCGCTGAACCGCTCGAAAAGCGGCAACGGTTCCACGCCGCGGAGTTTTTCCTCTGAGGCGGCCAAAGCCTCCACCGTTTTTTGGTGATATTCGTCCAGCAGCCGGCAATCGGTCTGAGGAGTAGCGGCCACTCCGGCGAAATCGAGGATGGTCTTGCCGATACGGTCCACTTCCTCCTCCACATATTGATAATGCTCCAATGGATCCGATGTACGGAACTTGTAATCGGGCCTGCAGCCGTTGACCAACAGCAGCGCGCAAACCAGCGTAATGAAAAAAAACAAACGGGCCATTTTCAAAAATAGACGGCCGGACGCGCCTGCCAAAAACCGTTCCAAAAAACAAATATAAAGCGGAACGGCGCGGTAAGACGCACCGGCAAATACAAAAATACAGGTTTTGGCAGATCGGCGGGAGCGTCCACTAGGCCAAACATTTCTTTTTCCGGTCAATGACTGGCCAGCGCCAAACCGAAACCGACCAGCAGAGACAAGGTTTTCCGCAGATCGAAGGCGTGGTTTTTTTCTTCGTTTTCAAACAAAATGGTCGTGGAGATGTGCAGGAAAGAACCCACCACCAGCGCCATGATCAACACAAAAATCCGCCCGTTGAGCAGCTCGAAACGCTGGAGCACCTCGGCCGACAAGGCACCCAAGGGCGACATCGAAGCGTACAGCGCCAACAGGCCGAAAGCCGGCCAAAAGCGGAAACCGCCCGCCAAAAGCATGGTCACCAACGCAAAGGCCGCCGGCACTTTGTGCGACATGATCCCGTACAGCAGATAGTTGTGCCGGTGATCGCCGTGATCGTGCCCGTGGTGGTGCCCCAATTCGTGGATCGTCTCGTAGCCCGTCACCGGCATGCCCTCCAAAAAACAGTGGATCGAAAGCCCCAACAGCACCGAAACGGCCAGTCCGGCCCCGTGGTGGCCTTGTCCCTCGTGCCGGTGCACATGCCCATGCTCGATGCCCTGCGAAAGATGCTCCACACCGATCTGCAGCAAAAAGCCGAGCAGGATGAAGGTGCCCGCCCAAGGTTCCTCCAGGCGAAAAATATCGGGGAGCAGGTGCACCAAGGTGATACCGAAGATGTAGGCCCCCGTAAGAGTCATGACCATGCGCAGGATCCTAGGGTCAGCGCCCCGCACCCAGAACGCCAATCCCCCGCCTGCCAACGCGGACCCGAACAAGGCAATGTATTCCCAACCGTGCATTTTTCAACTGTTTTTTCTGGAAAAAAAAATGGAATCCCCCCCATTCGGAAAAGGCCGTACCAATCGTACCAGCGCAAAATGGACCGCCCAAGCAACCCCCAGTCCCAAGCAAGCCCCCGCGAGGCAATCCGAAGGGAAATGGACGCCCACATACACCTGCGCGAACGCGACCGAAAAAGCCCAAATCGCCAACATAAAGGCCAAAGGCCACGATTTTCCGGCAGGCCAGATTTTCCAAATGGCCAGCGAAAGGGCAAAGTGGTTGGCCGCGTGCGCCGAGGGAAAACTCTTGCCGCCGCCGCACTCCACCAGCACGGCCACTTGGGGCCAGAGCTGGCAGGGACGCGCCCGTCCGATCAGAGGCTTGAGCACTTCCGCCGCCAAGGTATTCGCCAAGGCGGCCGTCCCGGCCACGAACAAAATAGCCGCCAGCCCTTTTCGAAAACCCATTTTATAAAAAATCCAGCCCGAAAGTCCCAGATAAACCGGAATCCAATTCAACTTGCTTCGCAAAAAGGGAGCTGCCACATCCAAAAACGGAGTGGAGAGGCCATCGTGGACGGCCCAAAAGAGGCTGTGGTCTATATTTTGCACCGTATGTTTAATGCAACTTTGTTGCAAAGATAGTTTTTTGTCCGAAAGGACGCACATCAAATCGGCAACCCACCAGATAGGTGGGTCGAGAAAAGGCGCCGAACTCGTCAAGGGCGTTTATCTTTGTTGCCGAACAACCCTGCTTTTCCCTTGCGCCTGTTGTTGCTCTGCAAAAAATTCCCATGGCCCTTGCACGACGGCGAGGCAATAGCGATTTATGGCCTCCTGCGGGAAATGTCGGCGCTGGGCCACGAGATCACGGTCTTGGCGATGGGCACCTCGAAACATCCTGCGCGCACCGACCTCCTGCCCAAAGATATCCAAGCGCGGGCCCGTTGGGAAATTGTGGAAATGGACACGAGCATCCGACCGTCGGCGGCGCTGCGCAACTTGTTGTTCTCTCCCCTACCCTATGTGCTGGAGCGCTTCAAGTCCGCTGTCTATGCTGCGCGTTTGCGAGAACTCTTGTCCGAAAAAACATACGACATCGTCCAATTCGAAGGCATTTTTCCCGCTCTGTACCTGTCCGAGGTACGCGAATGCTCGGCGGCGAAAGCTGTTCTGCGCGGGCACAACCTCGAGCACGAGATCTGGCGACGGTTGGCCCGGGAAGCAAAAAATCCCCTCAAAAAATTCTATCTGAATGTTTTGGCGCTCCGCATGGAACGCTTCGAGCGGGCATTCGCGAAGAGTTTCGACGGGCTGGTTCCCATCACCGGGCGCGACCAGATCCGTTTCCGGGAGCTCGGCTATGGGATGCCGTCGCTGGTGGTTCCCGCAGGCGCAGATCTCGGCCGGCTCCGTCCCGAGCGGGGCCGGATCGAATACCCGGGCGTTTTCCACCTCGGTTCGATGGACTGGCTGCCCAACGAGGAGGGGGTGGATTGGTTTTTGGAAAAAGTGTGGCCCGGATTGTCCGAAAAACATCCCGACTGGCGTTTTTCCGTGGCGGGGCGCAACATGCGGCCCGAATTTGCGGAGCGGGCGGCCCGGGTTCCCGGCGTCGAGGTGGTGGGCGAAGTGCAGGACGCCGTTTCGTTCACCAACCGCCACGCGCTGCTGGTGGTGCCCCTGCGCTCCGGGGGCGGCATGCGCGTCAAGCTGGTGGAGGCGCTGGCACTGGGCAAAACGGTGGTGAGCACCCCGATCGGCGCCGAAGGACTGGAAGCGCGGCACGGGGAACACCTGATCTTGGCCGACTCCCCGGAAGAGTTCGCCCGCTGTGTGGAACAATGCCTGACCGACCGGGCCCTGTTCGATCGCCTCGGCGAAAACGGAATGGCCTTTGTGCGCGGACGCTACGACAACCGCACCCTGGCCCAAGGGCTTTCGGATTGGTTGGTGGACCTGTGCCGACGCTGATTTTTCTTTTTTTTCGAAAAAAATGCTGTACCCCATCCTGGTTTTGATTCCTTTCTTGCTGCTGTTCCACAGCTATGTGGGCTATCCGTGGCTGATGGCCCGTTTGGTCCGCGGCAGGCGGTTCGCAGAGGGGAATGCATGGCCGCCCGATTCGTCCGAACTGCCCACGGTCAGCGTGCTGATGGCCGCGTACAACGAAGAAAAGGTACTGGAAAGAAAAATCGAGAGCGTTTACAACAGCCGCTACCCGACCGACAAGATCGAGTTCCTGATCGGTTCCGACAACTCTACCGACCGGACGCACGAAATAGCGCTGGCTTGGGCGGAAAAATGGCCGCGCTTGCGGCTGCGGGTCTTCGAGCGGCGCCAGGGCAAGCCTGGCATCCTGAACGCCTTGTCGCAAGAAGCCTCCGGAGAGATTTTCGTGCTCACGGACGCCAATGTTTTTTTCGGCCCGGACACGCTGTACCATCTCGCCAAGCATTTCCTCGACCCGCGGATCGGACAGGTCGGGGCGGATTTCCGGCACCCGGTGTCGGATCCGGATGGCATCGGTCGGCAAGAGGGCGGTTACATCCGCCGGGAGTCCGTGCTCAAATACCGCGAAGGGCTGGTCCTTGGGGCCATGATGGGTGCTTTCGGGGGCTGCCACGCCGTCCGTGCCAAGGCATTTGTGCCCAATCCGCCCCATTTCATCGTCGAGGATTTTTATTTGAGCCTGCACGTGCTGGCCTCTGGTTACAGGGCCATCCTCGAACCCGCTGCCCAAGTGGTGGAAGACCTGCCCGGAACCATCGGGGAGGAAAGCCGGCGCAAGGCCCGCATAGCCGTGGGCAATTGGCAGAACCTGATCGCCTGGCGCAAACTCCTGTGGCCGCCTTGGAATCCCGTCGCCTTCGCATGGTGGTCGCACAAGGTGCTGCGTTGGCTCGGCCCCTTCTTGCTGTTGTGGTCCTGGGGCGCGGCCGCCTTGTGGGCCGTCGGCGGCGATCGCACGGGCATAGGTACTTTTGCGCTGCTTTCCGCGGCCTTCGTGGGCACGCCGATTTTGGATTATCTTTGTGGAAAAATGGGCTTTGTCGTGACGCCCCTCCGCTACGGCACCTATTTTTTGGCCATGAACGGGGCCCTGTTGAAGGGTTTTTTCCGCTTTTTGCGGGGCGGCAACAGCAATGTCTGGCAGCCGACCGTACGCCAATGAAACTCCTTTTTTTCCAAAAAACATCCCACATGTCATCCGCCCGCCACAACCTCTCCGTTTACCAAGAAGCCAATATGCCGTCCGCCGAGGGCATGCACTTCGGCATCGTGGTGGCGGAATGGAACGCCGACATCACGCACGCCCTTTTCGAGGGCTGCCACGATACTTTGATCAAGCACGGCGCCAAGCCCGAACACATCTACACGGCCCAGGTGCCCGGATCGTTCGAACTGACCGTGGGCGCCCGGCTGATGCTCCAGAACCGCCATGTGGATGCGGTCATCTGTCTGGGTTGCGTTATCAAGGGCGAAACCAGCCACAACGAGTACATCAACCACTCCGTGGCCATGGGCCTCACCAACCTCGGACTCACTTCGGGCAAGCCCTGTATCTTCGGCGTGCTCACGCCCAACAACGACGAACAGGCATTCGACCGTGCCGGCGGCATCCACGGCAACAAAGGTGTGGAGGCCGCCGCAACCGCCATCCGCATGGCGGCGCTGGCGAAGTCGCTCGCCCGTGACAAGGCCCCGATCGGATTCGATCTGAAGCCGTGAAGGCAGCATTTAAGCCTGCGCAGCCCTACTGGGGCAGCCAGCTCTTGTAATAATCGGGCAGTTCTATGGGAGCACAATGTTCGGTCATCAGCAGCGGACGGAAAGTGTCCACCATCACGGCCAGTTCTTGGGTTTCCTTGGCCCCGATGCTGCGCTCCACGGCACCCAGGTGGGGTCCGTGCGGGATGCCGGCGGGATGGAGGGTGATCATTCCCTTTTCCACATGGTTGCGGCTCATGAAATCGCCGTCCACATAGTACAGCACCTCGTCCGAATCGATGTTGCTGTGGTTGTACGGGGCCGGAATCGCCTGTGGGTGGTAGTCGAACAGCCTCGGCACAAACGAACAAACCACGAAACCCTTGGTCTGGAATGTCTGGTGGATCGGCGGCGGCATATGCACCCGGCCCGTGATGGGCTCGAATTGGTGGATGGAAAAAGCGTAGGGATACACATATCCGTCCCAACCGACCACATCAAAGGGGTGGTTCAGATATACATAGGGATAGATGCAGTCCTGTTTTTTGATGAAAAACTTGAACTCCCCCTTTTCGTCCATGGTCTCCAGATCCTGCGGCTTGCGGATATCCCGCTCGCAGAAAGGGGAATGCTCCAAGAGTTGCCCGACTTCGTTGCGGTATCGGTTGGGCGTGGTCACCGGCGAGGCGGACTCCACGATGAACAGGCGGTTGTTTTCGCCGTTGAAGTGCAGTTGGTAAGTCGTTCCGCGGGGCAGCACGAGGTAATCGCCGTACTCGAAGGGGATCTGCCCGTACATGGTCTTGAGCACTCCGGATCCCACATGCACGAAAATGATCTCGTCGGCGTCGGCATTCTTGAAAAAGTAATCCGTCATGCTCTTGCGGGGCGCCGCCATCACGATCTTGCAGTCGCCGTTCACCAACACGGGCTTGCGGCTCTTGAGGTAATCGTCCTCGGCCGGCACTTCGAACAGGCGCAGGCACCTCGGCTTGAGCTGGCGGTCGTGCAGGGTCTTAGGGGTCACATCGATCGGATCGCCGATCTGGCGGATCTGCGTGGGATAGTTGACATGGTACAGCAGCGAATAGGTGCTGGAAAAACCTTCGGTCGAAAACAATTCCTCCTTGTACAGTTCGCCGTTGGGCTGCCGGAATACAGTGTGCCTTTTGTGCGGGATCTGGCCTAAGCGGTAATAATGGGACATAGCGTGGGAAGGGAAGATGGTGAAGGAAAACTGTCGGGATTTCAGGGTTGGCCCCGACCGTCCGCCGGTATCTATTCGGGCCCAAACTTAATAAAATCCAAAGGTAGCAGGGGCGATTTGGCCGAAAAATGACTTTGATCAGACGGGAAACCCTTTTCGACCGTCTTTTTTTACGAAAAAAGAGAAAAAAAGCCTCCCTTCACTGGTCCCTTCCCATCGGAATACCGCCGCCCGACGACCGCACAAAAAACACCTTCAATCGAGCAAAAAAGCCCAACTTTGCGGGCCGAAAAGTTTTTCCCCAAAAAACACATCCTCCTTTCCATGTCGGTCCACCAACGCGAGAACAAAAAAGTCACCACCCACGTCCTGCAGGACATGAAGCGCCGCGGCGAGAAAATCGCCATGCTCACGGCGTACGACTATTCGATGGCCCGCATCCTGGACGAGGGCGGCATCGATGTGCTGCTCGTCGGAGATTCGGCATCCAATGTGATGGCCGGGCACGAAACCACGCTGCCCATCACGCTCGACCATATGATCTACCATGCGCAATCGGTGGTCCGGGCCGTGAACCGCGCCCTCGTGGTCGTGGACCTGCCCTTCGGCACTTACCAGAGCAACCCCGGCAAAGCCCTCGAATCCACCGTCCGCATCATGAAGGAAACGGGCGGCCACGCCGTCAAGCTAGAAGGCGGTCAGGAAATCGCCGAGGCGGTGCGCTTCATTCTTTCCGCCGGAGTGCCCGTGATGGGCCACCTCGGCCTCACCCCGCAGTCCATCTACAAGTTCGGTACCTACACGGTGCGGGCAAAAGAAGAATTGGAGGCGCAAAAACTCCGCGAGGACGCGCTTTTCCTGCAAGAATGCGGCTGTTTTGCCTTGGTGCTGGAAAAAATTCCCGCCGCCCTGGCCCGGGAAGTCACCGAAAGCCTCCACATCCCCACCATCGGCATCGGGGCCGGCCCCGCCTGTGACGGCCAAGTGCTGGTCACCCACGACATGTTGGGCATCACCCATGAATTCAAGCCCCGCTTCCTGCGCCGATACCGCGAACTGTTCGACGATATCCAAGCGGCCACCCAAGAATATATCCGGGATGTGAAAGGCCAAAATTTCCCCAACGAACAAGAGTCGTACTGACGAAACAGCTTTCCCATGCGTGAGTTCCTGAACAATCCCCGTCTGTTGTTTTTGGTGTTCGGCCTCACGGCCATCACCCTGTTCGTGCTCAACGAGGGCGCGCTGTGGGACGAAGACGAGGCCGCCTACGCCGGTTTTGCCCAGACGATGCTCCGGACGGGCGACTGGACAGTGCCCGATTTTCCGTGGTCGGAGATCCACCGCAAAACGCCCGGGCATTTTTGGGCGGTCGCCGTTTCATTCAAACTGTTCGGCACCAACGAGTTCGCCCTTCGATTGCCCTCCGTTTTGAGCGTACTGCTGACGATCGGAGGACTGTTTTTTTTCGGAAAAAAAATATGGGGAAAAGAGGTCGCCCTGGCGGCATCACTGGTATTGTCCACCACCCTACTCCTGCCCCAATTGGGGAAAATTGCTTTTACGGACGCTGGGCTGCTGTTGTTCGAAACCCACGCGGCACTGGCCCTGCTGCTTTTTTTGCAAAAACCTTCTTGGAAATGGAACCTCCTGCTGTGGGCCTCTGTGGCGGGCGGGCTGTTGGTGAAAGGTCCCCCGATCGCCGTGCTGGTAGGCGGTATGTGGCTGCTGCTGGCCGTTTTCCATCCCGAACGCAAGCGCCTGATCGGCACCCATCCGTGGTTGTTCGGCCCCTTGGCCGCCCTTCCCTTGATCTGGTGGGCATGGGCGTGCACACAGCAGGACGGCGGCCAACTGATCGGTTTCCTGTGGGATTGGTATGTGGCGCGACGGGTATCAGGCTCGGTGCTGGGGCAAACGGGCTGGCCGGGATACCACCTGCTGATCCTGCTGGGGAGCTTTCTGCCGTGGATGACCTATCTGCCCGGTGCTTTGGCCCGATTGGCCACCGGCGTCCGGCGCCGCGACAACTTTGACTTGGAACTTTTCGCTTGGCTGGCCTTCGGGTGGCTGTTTTATGAATGTATGTCCAGCAAACTGCCCACCTATTCGCTGGCCGCACAGCCGGCCTTGGCCGTATTGGTGGCGCGACAATTGCTGACCGCCGATCGGCCCGACTACCGTTGGGCGACCTGGGACCGGGGGGCGGCGGTGTTTTTCCTGCTCCTGTCGCTGGCCCTGGCCATGGCGATCCAAGTCTTCGCCTACCAAAAATTGGGAATGATGGCCGGTATGACAAGAACTATCCCCACAACCATGTTGCTGTGGATCAGCGCTTTCATCGCCGTGGTGGGCGTATATATGAACACTCCCCTGCGGTTCCAATTGGCCCACGGCTCCATGCTGGCCTTTGGCGCGGGCACCTCTTTCCTGCTCTGGCTAAGCGTGATGCCCCTCGTGGAAAAATCGCCGCTCAAAGGCACCAAGTCCGTTGTACGATCGGCCGTGCGCGCAGTGGGCGATCCCAAACAAACCACCGGAATGGTTTATTTGAGCGACAACCGCTGGAGGCAGCCGAGTTTGGTCTTTTACCTGCGCCAACGCTTTCCCGAAAACCATCTGTTCGAACCCGGTCAAGAAGACAGCCTGCGCGCCCGGTTCTTGTCGCCGGAGCCGGCCGTGCTGATCACCGACTCTTTGATGGCGGGCGATTTGCGAATCCGATTGGAGGCGATGGGCAAAACCCTGCAAGTAGCCGACACGGTTTCGTGGTGGGACAGCGACCACGAGTTGGCGCCCCACCGTTTTTTTGTCCTGAAAAATTGAACCCGGGTTACTCCCGGAGCGCTCGGCGAAGGATTTTGCCCACCGGTGTTTTGGGCAGTTCGTCCCTAAATTCCACGTGTTTGGGAATTTTGTAGCCCGTGAGATTTTCTTTGCAAAAAGCGATGAGCTCCTCGGTGGTCAGGCTTGGATCTCTTTTGACCACAAAAACCTTGGGGGCTTCTCCGGAATTGGCGTCGGGCACCCCCACGGCGGCCACTTCCAGCACTTTGGGGTGGGCCGCCAACACATCTTCGATCTCGTTGGGATACACATTGAAGCCGGAAACGAGGATCATGTCTTTCAAGCGATCGACGATTTTGATGAAACCGTCCCCGTCCATGATGCCCACATCGCCGGTGCGCAACCATTTTTGTCCATCGGCATCGAAAACGATGGCCAAGGCGGTTTCGTCGGGGCGATTGTAGTAACCCTTCATCACCTGCGGGCCATTGATCTGGATTTCGCCCCGCTCACCCAAGGGCATTTCCCGCTGGGGGTCGGTTTCCGAGCAGATCCGGACCAAAGTGGAGGGAATGGGGACGCCGATGGTACCTACTCGGCCGCTTCCGTCAAAAGGATTCGTCGTGGCCACGGGCGAGGATTCGGTCATTCCATAGCCTTCACAGATCGGGGCCCGTTGGGTGATGGAAAGCCATTTGTCCGCCACTGGTTTCTGTATGGCCATGGCGCCTCCCGAGATCAGTTTCCAAGTGGAAAAATCCAGTTTGGCGAACTCGGGATTGTTGTTCAATGCATTGAACAGCGTGTTCACCCCGGTCATCATCGAGATCGGATGGGCGCGCATGTCTTTGAGCAGTGCCTTTTGGTCGCGGGGATTGGGTACAAGCACATTCATGCCGCCGATGCGCAGCATGCACAGGCAGTTGACCGTGAACGAAAAAATGTGGTACATCGGCAGGGGCGTGAGCATCACCTCGTGGCCTTCCTGTACGATATCCGCCATGCAGCCGCGCACCTGCAGCATGTTCGCCACCAGGTTGCGGTTGGTCAGTTCGGCCCCTTTGGCCACGCCCGTCGTGCCGCCCGTATATTGGAGCACCACGGTATCGTCCGGATTGCCCTGTACGCGAGGAAAAGAGCCATTTTTCCCTTTTGCCAGCGCTTCGTTAAAACGAACGGCGGAAGGAAGGTGATAGGCGGGCACCATCTTTTTCACATGCCTCACCACCAAATTGGTGATCCAACCTTTCAGAGCACCCAACTGGTCGCCGATGCCCGTGACCAAGATGGTCTTGATTCCCGTATCGGGCAAAATTTTCTCCAAATGAAGGGCAAAATTCTCGGCAATAAGGATAGCCTTGGCTCCGGAATCGTTGAACTGGTGCTTCATTTCGCGCTCCGTGTACAAAGGGTTCGTGTTGACCACTACGAGGCCCAAACGAAGACACGCGAACAGCGCGATGGGATATTGCAGCAGGTTGGGCAACATGATGGCCATCCGGTCGCCCGGTCTTAGGCCCGCTTCGTACAAAAAAGCCGCCAACGCATCCGCTTTTTCGCTCGCTTCGCGAAAAGTGATGGTCTTACCCATACAGGCATACCCCGGACGATCGGCAAATTTGGCCAACGATTCATCGATCATGTCCACCAATTGCGCATAAGCATCGGGATCTATGTCGGCGGGCATCGCCTTGGGGTAATTTTTCAGCCAGATTCGTTCCATGGGGCGGTGTTTTTTTTAGTTGGGTAAAAATAGAAAAAAGTGTTCTGTGATGCAAAGCGGCCAAACAAAAAACCCGCCCCGGATCGAACCAGGGCGGGCTGTTTTTCAAATAGCAGTTCTTACGGCTTGTTGACCACGATCTGCTTGGTGACGATCTCGTCGCCGCCCACGATGCGCACCAGGTACACGCCCTGGGACTGTGCGCCGAGGTCGAAGTTGGCCTGGTTGGCTCCGTTCAGCTGCTCGGAAGCCACCAAACGGCCC
>JBEIJQ010000068.1:0-16170 GCA_040380145.1 Lewinellaceae bacterium
GCATTTCCTTGACCCAAAGGGAAAAGGCAGCGTATCAGCGGATGCCGTGCATCATCGTCATCAACTTGCGCGAGAGCGCCAGCAGGATCGCGCCCGAGGCGATGGCCATGAACACGAACACCAAGAAGAAAGTGTACATGTCCTTGATTTCGAAGCCCAAGATCACGGGCTTTTCCGGGGCGAGGTTCCACACCTCCAATTGGCCTTCCGAGCGCAGCACATAGAGCGTATTGCCGTCGGCGCTGAAGCCGGTGATAAACTTTTTGGGATCGGCCTTTTGCACGCCGATCATTTTGGCCAAGTAGGGCTGCAGCGTTTTTTCGGACTTATCGGCGGTCTGCGCGATGGACAGCAGCGAGTCCGGCTTTTCTTCCACGGGATTTAGGGCCGTGATCAGGGGATCTTTTTTGAAATTGCCCATGAACCATTCGCCAAAACCGGGCTCTTGGGGCTTTTCCGCTTGGTCGCTGACCCGCGAAACGGCCCAAACGCCGCCATCGGCAAGACCCACCATGGCAGAGACGGTATCCGTTTTGCCCGTCGTGTCGCCCGGTATCGCCATCACGATTTCGGTCGGCACCGTGGTCCGGAAATTCGAGTCGATGGTCAGACGAACGGTGGTTTCGCGTCCTCCGGCCAAGTTGGCCTTGACCGGGAAATCGGCGGCCTTGACCGTGGCCGTCTTCTCGGTGTCCTGCGGGTACAGCGCGCTGAGCGCGCCGGCGGTCCAGTTGGCCAGGGCCGTGGACAAGAACCAGACGCCCATCATCAAAGAGGCCAGACGCGCGGGCGCCAAGCGCACCACCATCGAAAGGCCGATGGGAGAAAGGAACAGTTCACCGATCGTGTGGATGAAATACAGCGAGATCAGCCACCAAACGGCCAATTTCACATTGGGGTCCATGCCTTTCACCGCAAAGCAGATCACGATGTAGCCCACGCCCACCAAAATGAGGCCCATGGCTTGTTTGATCAGGGAAGGCGGCTCCTGTCCGCGCTTGCTCAAAATGCCCCAGATCATCGCCACGATGGGCGCGAACACCACGATGAAAGTCGGGTTGATGGTCTGGAAGAAACTGGCCGGAATCTCGAATCCGAGAAGGTTGCGGTCGGTCTGCTCCTCGGCAAAGAACGTGAGCGAGGCGCCCGCCTGTTCGAAGGCCGCCCAGAAACAGATCACGAAAAAGGCCATGATGATGATGACCCAGATCCGATCGCGCTCGATTTTGGTCAGCCCTGGATCCGTCACGATCACTGCGGGGGCGACCAAGCAGGAAGAGAAAATGAACGAGCCGATATAGTCGATGCCCAAGCCTTTGAACAGTACGAACAGCACCACGAGCACCACGGACCAGAGTCCGAAGTTGCGGCTGCCGGCTGCCGGCGCGTCCGCTTTGGGCGCCACTTTTACGGGAGCGAGACCGATGGGCGCGCCCTCGGGATTGACGATGAAGGAATCCTTGAGGGAGATGAAGGCGATCAAACTGACCACCATGCCGACACAGGCGGCCAAAAAGCCCCACTTGAAGGACTCGGCATAGCCCGTGTCGCCCAAGCCGCCGCAGATCAGCGGCGACAGAAGCGCGCCGGCGTTGATGCCCATGTAAAAAATCGAGAAGGCGGAGTCCACGCGGCTGTCACCCTCTTTGTACAGCGAACCCACCATCGTGGAAATGTTGGGCTTGAAGAAGCCGTTGCCGACGATCAAAAAGGCCAGGCCCAAAAACATCATCCCCGTGGCAAATCCCGTGGACTGGTAGTTGAGCGCGCTCATGAACATGCAGAACTGACCCAAGGCCATCAATGCGCCGCCCACGATGATCGAGCGGCGGTTGCCCCAGTAGCGGTCGGCGATCAGGCCGCCCAACAGCGGGGTCAGGTACACCAGGCCGGTAAAGTCGCCATAAATGGCCGAGGCCAGCGATTTGTCCATCGCCAATGCCTTGACCATGTAGAGGGTGAAAATGGCGCGCATGCCGTAATAGCTGAAGCGCTCCCACATTTCGGTGAAAAACAATAGGGACAAGCCACGGGGGTGCCCGAAAAGTTCGTGTTTGTTGGACATACGTTTGGGAATAAAAAAGGTGAGAATGCCCTTTTGGGGAAAGCAAAAGTTCGCAAATATTGCGCAATTGTGCCGAAAATTCGCAAAAAACTTTTTTCCGCCAAAAAAAAACGCTCCAACGGGGCCGGCCTTACGGGGCCTCCGAGGCCGCGCGCACATCGCGCAGTTCCAATTTGATCCGTACTTCCCCGCGCCAAGTGTCGCGCAGCACGGCAAAAACCGCGTCGAACTTTTGGTCCGGCCGAACCGTTTCCTGCTGCTTTTTTTGGAAAAAACCGATGGCCTCCATCGGCTCTCCCCCGTTCTGCCGGACGGTGAGCGAAAGATGCTCTCCTTTGAGGATACGCGTTTCGGTGCTCTGCAGCCCGCGCGCCAGAAACAGCGGGCGCAAGTTGCCGGGCCCCCAAGGCTCGAATTGCCGCAGGACATTCAAAAAAGCCGGGGTGAGGTCCGACAGGGCGATTTCCGCATCTACTTGCAGCGAACGCAGCGGCGCCTCTTCCGGCCGTTGGGCCAGCACGGCCCGTTCGAACCGCTCTGCAAAGGCGGGCAGATCGGCCCGGTCCAAGGTGACGCCCGCCGCGTGGGCGTGGCCCCCAAAGGAGTGCAGCAGGTCGCCGCACTCGGCAATGGCCGACAGGACATCTATCTGCTGCACGCTACGCGCCGAGCCGGTGATTAGATCGCCCGCGCCGCCGAACACGACCACCGGGCGGTGCAGGGCATCCACCAAACGGGCGGCCACGATCCCCACCACGCCCTTGTGCCAATGGGCCCGGTGCAGCACGGCGCTGCGCGGCGTGCCCAGTTTGTTGGCCAGCTCCAGCGCCTCTTGGGCCGCCTGCCGCTCCTGGTCCTTGCGGTGCCGGTTGCGGTTTTGCAGCCCGAGGGCAAGGGCATTGGCCGTGCGTTTGTCGCGGCTCAGCAACAGGTGCAGGGCCTCCTTGGCATGGCCCATCCGACCGGCGGCGTTGATGAAAGGGCCGAATCCGAACACCAGATCGCTCACCCCGAGGGGATGGTTGCGCGCCGCATAGGGCACCAGCGCCCGCAGGCCCTGACAGGGTGAATCGTTGAAGCGCTTCAGACCGAGGGCCACGAGGGTGCGGTTTTCGCCGCGCATTTCCACCAGATCGCACGACAGGCTCAGCGCCACGAGGTCCAGCAGTTTGGACCAACTTTCTTCGGGCATTTTTTCGGCGGCGGCATAGGCTTGGGCCAGTTTGAGCCCGATGGCGCAACCGCTCAGCTCCTTGTACGGATAGTCGCAACCGGGCCGCTTGGGGTTGAGGATCGCAAAGGCCTCGGGCAACTGCTCGCCAGGCCGGTGGTGGTCGCAAATGATCAGATCAAGCCCCTTTTCACGGGCGTACAGCGCCTGTTCCAACGCCGTGATGCCGCAGTCCAGGGCGATCATCAGCTTTGCACCGCGCTCGACGGCGTGGTCCACGCCCTTTTTCGACAGCCCGTATCCCTCCGTTTGGCGGTCGGGCAGATAGGTGTCGAGCGGGATGCCGAGCGGCTGCAGGAAGCGGTACAGCAGGGCCACCGAGGTCACGCCGTCCACATCGTAGTCGCCGTACAGCAAAATGCCCTCGCCGTCGCGGACGGCCCTTTGCAAGCGCTCCACGGCCACGGACATGTCGAGCATCCCGAAGGGGTCGTGCAACTGTTCGGGGGACGGCCGAAAATAAGTTTTGGCCTCCTCGTAAGAGCCGATGCCCCGATCGGACAGCAGTCCGCACAACACGGGCGAAATGCGCAGACATTCCTGCAGGATGGCGGCCTCGGGCCGCGGTTCGGAGGGCAATATCCAGTGGAATTTCATGTTTTTTGGCTAAAAAGGTCCAGAAGTGTGCGGTGCAAAGGAAACGAAAAGCACCCAAAAAAAGTCGAAAAATCCAAACGACGACCGATGGAAATACGCTCCCTCGGACGCCCTCCAAAAAGCTCTTTCCGCTTCTTTGATGCGCCGAAACCGCAAAATGTTCCGCCCAAGGGCAAAAAAAGTGCGGCAAAAGCCGCGAGCCCTTTGCCGGGAGGGGTCATTTGCTCGAAACGCTCGCCTCCACAATTTTGATCTCGTCCTCCGTAAGGCCGTACAATTGGTAAACGAACTGGTCGATTTGGGCTTCCAGTGAGGCCGTATCGGCAGAAGTGTTTTCCTTTTTTGCCGCCAAAATTCCATTCACCAAAGCAGAGATTTCCTCTCGGACGGTATCATGCCCCACAGCAATAGGCAACTGGCTGAAGTATTTCCAGATCAATTGATAACCGTTTTGAATGGCCGTACAATATTTTGAAATCAACCACCAGCCCAGTTTTGAGTTCAATATGCCCAAAAGAACTTTGTCGTCCGTGGGAATGAACCACATTGAATTGTTGCAATAAAAACCATCTTCATCGTATATGAAACAAGGCTTTACTTGAAGCACTTGATACATTATTTTGGGCTTTTCAAACTCTTGCCAATATCCAATTGAATCCTGTGTTTCAAACCACTTATTGGAAGTTTTTTTTCTTGCCATTTTTGCACCACTTTGCTCAAGTCGCTCTCGACCAAATTTCAAAAAATAATTTTTTATTCCAGGGTAATTTTCAATATTTAACCTCATTGCGGGAAATGTTGTAATGAGCCAATCAAAATCATCTCTTGTGCGCCACCTTTGAATATTCCTTCCTCGCAAAACAGGCTTGATCAACTCGGCAGATCTCGGATCCTCGGCAACAATCCTTTCTTTTGTCTTTTCGTCGATTACAAAAGCTTCGGTCAAGCCGGTCAACACCCCTCTTTTTGAGTTGTTTTCTACATACTCTTCCAGTTTTTTCCCTACAGAATTTATTTTCTTCAGAAGAAGCTGATCCTTGGAATTGGTGACCACCCAGGTTTCCTCATTCAGCGAATCGTGGTTTATCCAATTGGTCGTATCGGCGACATGCGTGTAGAAATCACTTTTGAAGTCCGGTGAATTGATTTTTGCGGTTTTGAATTTTTCAGTTGCGGGTTCTTTGGTCGCCGCCAAAATGCAGGGGTACGTCGTAGCGCCATCAAAAACCTGAAAATCCCCAAAATCAATTATTTCCATCAAATTTTTATCCATCAAAAATTTTCGAGCGGGTTGCCCATACCCCGCTTGCATAAATTTGTTGGGCATGATATATGTGAAAAAACCCTTGTCTTTCAGAACTTGAAACCCCTTTTCAATGAAGAAAATATACAGATCGGCAGTGCCGGTGTAAAGTTGAAATTGAGCCTCTAAATACGGCTTCAATGGTTTGAGTTCTTCGTGTCGGATATAGGGCGGATTTCCGATCACCACATCAAATCCCACGAAATCCCCTTCGTCGTTGAGCACTTCGGGAAACTCGAATCGCCATTCGAAGGCGTTGTCGAAGATCCTGTTCTGTTCGATCTCGCTGATTTCCGCGTTGAGCTTGGCGATTTCGTCTTCGATCTTGCACTGTTCGGCGGCTCGTTGTTCGGCCAGTTTCTTTTCGGGACCGGTGGGGGTATATTCCGGCTCGGGCTTGGGCTCGAAGAGCGTGCTCCCGGTAAAGCGGTTGTACAGTTCGTAGGCCAATTTGGCCAAGCGGGTCTTTCTGGGGTCATTGTTGTTGATCTCTTTTCTGAACTCTGATTTGATGCCCGCGATCAGGCGTTCCATTTCCCGCTTCTGATCCCTGTTTTCGGCATTGCGATAGGTGGCCACGGCCGTCCGATAGCTTTCGATCGTCCATTTGCTTTTTTTGAGCGCCTGTTTGAGGTCGGCATCTATGGCGAACCGGCTCACCAAGGAGTTGCCGCATTTGATGTTGATGTCGATGTTGGGCAAGGTTTCCAGCTCGGTGGGATTCTTGTAGTAGGCATATTTGAGCAGCTCGATCCACAGGCGTAAACGGCAGATTTTGACCGAATTGGAATTGATGTCCACCCCGAAAAGGCAGTTTTCGATGATGGCCTGCTTTTCGTGGAAAAGGGTTTCCTGTACGCGCTGGCTTTCTTTGTTTCCTGGCACGTATTCGAACAGTTTTCCTTCTTCGTCTGTGACGACCAGTTCGTCGTTTTCCACCTGTATCTCATAGCGATGCAGCGATTTGCCGTCCCGGTCTTCGAGGATCTTCAGATCGTTTTTGACGGCGATCATCTCGTTGAGGGCCGACACCAAAAAGTGCCCCGAACCCACGGCGGGATCGCAGATCTTGATGCTGTTGACGATTTCGTTGGCCCTTTTTTTAGAAATGTGTCGGGGAATGGCCGCATAAATGTCTTCGATGGTGTTCAATTGGAGATCGGGGAAGGCCTCGGCAAACTTCTGCACTACGGCTTTGCGGATCGTCTCGCGGCACATGTACATGGTGATGAAACCCGGCGTGAAGAACGAACCGTCCTTGTAACCGTTTATTTTCTCGAAAATCAGGCCGAGCACCGAGGCCGTGATCAGTGACTTGCTTTCTTCTTGGATGTCCTCCGTCCCCTCGCTGCCGAAGTCATAGGCGTCCAAAAACCGGAACAGATATTCCAAGGTCGTGAGATGCCCGGTCTGTTTTCTGCCCTGCCGGTCTTTCAGCACGGTCTGCGAAGACACGGGCATCGTCTTGTCCGTTCGGAGGTTGCTGATGAACAGCGCGACTTGCTCCAGTTCCGTCGGCTCGAAAAGCGAGGAGTTGAGATAGGGGACTTTTTCGAAAATCTTCTTTACATCTTCGTTCCGGACCTCGTGTCGACGCGCCAATACCTGAAAAAACAGGCTGTTCAAATCGTCGTAGTTCTTGATTTTGTCCAACCGGAGGAACGCATGCGACCTGTCGCCCTTGTGGTAGGCGATAAGTTGGGCCTCCAACAGTTTCAAAAACAGAATGCGGTTGATCCAAGTGATGGAAAGTTCCAAGGCGACACCGAAGAGTTGCTCCTCCCGGTTGTTGCCGAACTGTTCCGAATTTTCCAAGCGGCCGAGTTTGTCCAGGCTTTCCAGCTGGATGATGGCGTCTTCGAGGATGGAGCCGGATTGCCTTTCGCCGACCGGATTCCGCTCGATCAGTTTTTTGCCGCCGGCTTTGACCTCGGTCAAACCGACGATGTGCAGCAACTCGTTGTAAAAATTCCTGTCGAGAGTATTGCTGTCGTTGGCGAACGGCAGTTTCAGCAGATGTTCCGGCGACAGCAGTTTGTACAGGGCAATCAGGGAAACGTCGTCCGCCTTGTCGGCGTTGCGCAACGGTTTTTGGTAGTCTTGGAAGTTGAAGTGGGCAAACGGAATCTCGGCGGTTATGCCGGCGATGAACGGTTCGGCGATCTGTTTGTAGAAAAAATCCGTTTTGGTGTCGGCCAAGCGTCCGCTTTCAAAATCGAGGAACTGCTGGACGAGGCTTTTGTTTTGGGCAAAAAGCCGATCGAACAAGGTCGCGTCGAAAATGAACCATTCGTGGATATTGGTGATCACCAAGTGCTTTATTTCCAAATTCTTGTGCGTGATCCTCTCGCGCAGATAGTACAGCACCAGTTCATGAAACGCCTTGACGTTCAGTTTATTGGCGGTGATCATTTCCACCCTGTTGGTCGGCTTTTTGGCTTCCAAAATAACGCCGACGGAACTTCCGGCGTGCAGTCCGTTGTGGATCACCAGGTCGTTGCGGCCCTTGGTGTTGATGAAGTGCGTTTGTTTGTAATAGGTGTCTTTGAGAAAATCGGAAACCAGATTTTTATGGAACTCTTCGCTTTCCCGGTCATTGGTCCGATCGAGCAGAGCGATGAGGTGAGCCTTGAAACGCTCGATTTCGGCTCTCGTGGGCTTCAATTTCAAAAAGGCCTTGTTCAGGGCTTGTCTGGGCTTCAGTTCCAACAAAGTCATTTGCAAAAGATTTTTGGATGGCAAAATAAGTTTTTTTGCAGAACAGGATGGCAGATCGAAAATATCGAAACGCCCAAAGTCTGTCAGCGGCGCCCCGACGGATTTGGTCGCGCCAAATGTTCAAAAGCGGTCAAATTTGTCGCCCGACAACAGTTCCGAAATTTTTTGGTGGCCGGTTTTTTGTTGATCATCGTCGGATTGGTATGCCCGGAAGTCAAACGGGTGTTGTTCCGAATGATCCGCCCGAAAGAGATACATTTTTTTTCAAAATGCAAATATAGGGTTCATTTTGATTCCCGAAATTGTCTTTGGAAACCGGTGGTGCCCCCCCCCCTACCGCTGCACCCCCAACACCACCGATCGACCCGCTTCACCGCGCAGTAGCAGCCAATACTGCCCCCTGGGAAGGGCGCCGTTGCCCCAGGGGAGGCGAATGGGGCTTTGTCCGGATGCCTCAAAGGACCAATTTTCCAGCGGGCGTCCCAGGGCGTCGAACAGCAGGGCCTGCCACTCGCCCGATGCACCGGACGGGGGCAACAGCGCGATTTCGGGCCCGGAAACGGGATTCGGGCTGACGCGCCACGCGATCGGGCCGGCGGCGGCAGTCAATCCCAAGGCCCACTCGTTGTTGCCGCCGGGCGTCGCGAAGGGCAGCGCTTGCCAGGGCCCCGTGCCGTTGGGCAGGCGACCGTAGGAAACATTGGGGAGCTGCGGGCCGAAAGACACCGTGTCGATCGGCGAAAAACCGTCGGAGGCCGGACCGTACAGGCCCAGCGTTTCGCCGCCGGCCGAAAGGCGGAAATTGGCGTGGCGGTTGCCCTGAAAACCCTCGCCGTCGGCCCAGACCACGAGGTAGCGGTCGGGCGGCAAGGTCACGGCGGGCAACAGCCAGCGGTCGGGGCGGACGGGATCGTCGCTCAGGTACTTGTCGCCCAAAAACACCGCCACGGTATCGGCGTTGTAGATCTCCAACCAATCATCGGCATCTCCGTGTTCGTCCGTCCAAGCACCGGGGTTGTCGGCCATGAGTTCGTTGAGGCGCAAACGCGGGGCCGCGTAAGGCACTTGCAAAACCTCCTCGCGGCAACGCGGGAAACGGCTCGTTTGTCCGAGCGAATCCGTTGCCTCCCAATACACCTCCAAACGCACGGAGGCCCCTGGGGCGATGGACAACGTGTCGGCGAACAGGCTGTCGCCGGCTCCGCCGTCGCCGTGTTGGCCGTCGTCCGAGAGGTACAGGCTTTGCCAAGCGCCGCCATTGGCGCGGTAGTGCAGGCGCACCTCGGCGAGGGATTCGTCTTCGGCCACCGCCGAAAAACGCACGGGCCCCAATGAGCCGAGCAGCCGGTACCGGGCGTGGCGCAGCACGGGGCGGATATCGGCCGCTTGGGCCTGCGACAGCGCATTGGTGCGCCGGGTTTGCAGGAAATGGGTCAGGCCGTAATCCACGTGCCCGCCGAGGGGCGCCAGGAACGATTGGAAAAAATTGGCCGTCGTGAACCCGTAATCCAAGGTCCGAAAAGAATCGGCCACCGCATAGGGCGCCACCAGGTCGCGGCGGGCCAACAGTTCGGAGGCAAACGGCTGCCCGACCAGCGTCTGCGCGAAACGGACGAGGTAATAGGTGAAGCGGTCGCGGTATTCGGGCACCGACAACACGCGTTCGTACAGGGGCCGCGATTGCGCCGAGGGTTTCCACTGATAGGCGTTGCGCACCCCCCAGTCCACCCCGAGGAAATCGATGCCGAAGGTGTTGTCCACATCGTAGGGCAGAAACACAAATCGCCGCGTGAGCGGGTCGCGGTAGAAGTAGTAGTTGTTTTGGTTGAAACTGTAGTTGTCCCAGTGCCCCGTCAGCACGTCCATGGCCATCAGGCGCAGGTAGCCGTCCACTTCCAGCACGTCCTCGAGGGCGCAGGGAAGTCCCGAGAGCGTGGCGAAGCGCAGCACGCGCACGAGTTCGACCAGATCGCCGTAGTCGTTGTCGTCGGCGTTGTTCGCCAGTCCGTAGGGCTGTCGGCCGTTCACCGCATATTGGTAGCTCAGCGGATCGGGGCCGAGGTAGGCCAGATCGGCGGGATAGAGACACTTGTAGCGGTTGCCGGTGGAAGAACCGAAGCGCAGCTTGCAAAACTGTCCGTCGAGCGGTTCGACGGCGGTGTACAGGCCGCGGTACAGGCCGTTGACGAACAGCTGCACATGTCCGGCCCGCTGGGCGGGCACGCCGGCGCGGCGCAGCAGATCGAGGCAGGATTTGGCTCGGCAGATCGTGGGATCGTTGTGCTCGCCGTTGAGGTTGAGCCCGTCCACGCCGAGATATTCGCGGCCCGGCACGTAGGCGTCGAACAGCACCTTGAAGGATTTTTTATCCGCTAAGCGCGAGGTGTTGCCGCGCAGGCGAAAACCGACGTCGTACAGCGTGTCGCGCAGTTGGCCGTTGTCGAATACGAACATGGCCCGCCACGGGTAGTTGCTGTTTTCGTTGCCCGTTGCCAGCAGAATGGCCAGCGAATCCGGGTGTAGGAAAACGTCCACCCGGGCAACCGTCGAATCGGCAAACAGTGGCCCGGGCGCCGGAAAGACCGGCTGGGCACGCAAAAAGCCCGCCCAAAGGAACATAGCTATCCAAACGCCGCGGAGCGGAGCGTTCTGGTGGCAGCGATAACGGGGCGGAGCCATGGGCCGCAAGATGGAGATCACTGCACCGATGAGCCTTGCCCGTAAAAGAACGGATAGGCGAGGAGCATTTTTTCGATGGCCCGGTGCTGCAGCAAAAAGACATCTTGGCCCTCGTTGAGCACGCCCACATAGCGCTCGATGGTCTGTCGGACGCCCACGGAGCCGTCGCCGCGGCGGTAGGTCCGGTAATCGATCGGATAGAGGTTGAGCCGTTTTTCGGTCTGGTCTTTTTGGCGGAGCGAAATCCGGCACCACAGTTCGGAGTTCAGCACCAGCGAATCGCGCAGGGGATCGTCGGAGAGGAAATTTTCCGCGCCGACGCGCCCGAGGGTGTTCATGAACTGGGCGGTATAGGCCTGGTCGAGCTGGCCGTCGGGCAGGGCCGAGGCGGCCAGGGGCTTGACGGCATAGCCTCCGCCGGTGTTTTCCACGCGGAAGGAAAGCGCTTTTTGTTTGGGCTCGAAGTATTCGACCTGCGCCCATTCGATCTGATCGGCGGGGACGCGGAACACTTTTTTGTCGCGCCAAAATTTTTCGAAGACCGGAAAGCGGGGCTGCAGATCGCCCACGAAGCCGGGGATGAACACTACATAGAGCCCGTTCGACGGATCGCTGTCGAGCATCCCGTGGTTGCCGTCGCCGCTCATCGCGGTTTTTCCGATGTAAAAGGCGTTCATCAGTCGTTCGCGGCGGTCATAGACCTCGATTTTCAGCGAACCGGCGGCCATTTCCTTTTTCACCGTTTCGAGGGCGCTTTTTGGCACGGGTCGGCGCACGCGCAGGCTGGCGAGCGTTTGCAGCAGGCCCGGGCCGCGTGGATCGGCGGTAAAGCGCTGCCCGGTGTTTTTGTTGACCACGAACCAATTCTCGCCTTCCCGCTCCACGATCACGCGGTTGCCGTACTTGTCCACGATGAACACCCGTCCTATGTTCTGAGTGTCTTTCACGGCAAAGGCCTCGAACTTGTCGCCGAGCGTATCGGAGGTGCCTTTCGAACAGCGCAGGTCGCAGGAAGCGAGGCCGAGGAGGAGGAGGAGGGGAATAAGGATATTTCTGAGCATTTTTTCAGAAAAAAAATTGCGCGGGGGCAAAAGTGTTCGTTTCACGGAAATCGTCTCGGGGCGGTCGGAAAGCCTTTTTTTCCTATCTCCGAAAAATAATTTTCCGAAAAAAAAGAAACTCCCGGACGGCGAAAAAGACCGCGGGGCGGCCGAAAGGGCCGTTCCAGAGGCTCATGAGAAAACCCAGTCTGGCGGGCAAGTGTTCAACCGGGCGTCCCGAAAAACTCCAGCAGGATATCGGCGATTTCGAGGCCGATCTTGCCCTGGGCCTCCACGGTGGAGGCTCCGATGTGCGGCGTGACGGAGATCCGGGGGTGGTTGAGCAGATCGGCGCGCGGCATCGGCTCGTCCACGAACACGTCGAGGCCGGCGGCCATCACGCGGCCGGAGTCCAGCGCTTCCAGCAATTCGGGCTCGTTGATGGCGCCGCCGCGGGAAGTGTTGATCAGCACGACGCCTTTTTTCATGCGCTCGAACTGTTCTTTGCCCAGTATGGATTTGCCGCCCGTGAAGGGGATGTGGATGGTGATGAAGTCCGCTTGGGGCAGCATTTCCTCCATCGAGACCGTGCGCATGGTCACCGAGAGGGCCGCGTCCTGCAGTTTGTAGAGTTCCACTTCGAGCTTGAGCTCGCGCTGTACCAAATCCACGGGCACCACGTTCATGCCGAGGCCGAGACCGATGCGGGCCACTTCCTGTCCGATCCGGCCGAAGCCGAGCACGCCGAGGGTACGGCCGCGGAGCTGGAAGCCGAGGTCGGAGTAGTGGTCCTTGAGTTTTTTGAACTCGGTGGCTCCGCGCGTGGGCATTTCCCGATTCGACAGGTGGAGCTGGCGGGCCAGCGAGAACATGTGGGCGAACACGAGTTCGGCCACGGCCTGCGAGGAGGATCTGGGCGTGTTGATCACCTTGATGCCCTTGGATTCGGCGTAGGCCACATCGATGTTGTCGAGCCCCACGCCCCCTCGGACGATGATCTTGAGGTTGGGCGCGGCGTCGATTTCCTGTTGGCGCACCTTGGTGGCCGAGCGGACGATCAGGGCATCGTACCGGTTGAGCACGGAGGCCAGTTTGTCCTGTGGGACGCGTTCCGTGTCCACTTGGTATTCGGCCTCTTCGAGCAGCGTGATGGCATCGGCGTGGACGCCGTCGTTGGCGAGTATCCGGATCATGGGGTCAGAATTTTGGGGGTGTTGGAAGGATCGGAGAAAAAGGATTTTGCCCGCGGCGGATCAGTCCATCCGGAGGCCATATTTTTCGCGGTATTGGCGGTAGAGCGCCTTTTGTTTGTCGTCGAGGTCCAATTCCCGGCCCTGGATCCAGGCAGCGAGCACATTGGAGCTGCGCACATCGAGCGCGTCGCCCACGGTGAGGATGAAGGTGGCGTCCTTGCCGGGTTCGAGGCTGCCCACCGATGCATCGATGCCCAACAGATGGGCGGCGTCGAGGGTCAGGGCGCGCACGGCGGCCTCTTTGGGCAGGCCAAAACCGACGGCCTGTCCGGCCTGGTACATCAGGTTGCGTTGCTGCCAGCTCCCTTCGAGGCTGAAGCAGAAACGCACGCCTTTTTGGTGGAGCAGGACGGGGGTTTTGAAGGGCTGGTCGATGTCGGCGTCCTCGCGGTTGGGCAGGCTGTGGGTGGCGTGCAGGATGACGCCCACATTTTGTGCGCGCAGCGCATCGGCCACCAGCCAAGCATCGGCGCCGCCCACGAGGACGGCCTTGACGCCCGTTTCGCGCACGAACTGCAGGGCCTCGAGGATGGATTTGGCGTCGTCCACATGGATGTACAGGCGGCTTTTTCCCGACAGCAGCGGACGCATCGCCTCGAAGCGGAGGTTTTTTTCCTTGGGCTTGGGCAGGGCGAGATAGGCTTTGGCCTCCTCGAAAAACCCGCGCAGTTCGGCCATTTGCTTGGCATACCCTTCGCTGAGGCGGATCCCCTCGGGTTCGGCCCACCAGCCCATCACCTGTACGCGCTCCGGCCAGTTGAGGTGGATCCCGTCGTCGGCCAAGTAGGCCCGCTCTTCCCAGTTCGAGTAGCTTTCGAGGCTGACCACGCTGGAAGAACCCGTGATGCGGGCACCGCCCTGCGGACAGATCTGGGCCAACAGGATGCCGTTGCTGCGGATGGTGGGCACGATGTCCGAATCGGTGTTGTAGGCGATGAGGCTGCGCACATTGGGATTGAACTCGCCCACCTCGGCGTAATCGAGCGTTGCGCGCACGGACTCGATCTCTTCCAGCCCCAAGCGGGTGTTGGGGGCGATGAAGCCGGGATAGGCGTGCAGGCCTTGGGCGTCGAGGGTGCGGTCGAAACCGCCTTTTTGGACGCGCGGGTCGGACATGGGCGCCACGAAGACGATCTTGCCGTTTTCCACGGCAATGGCCGCATCGGGGATAAAGCGGCCGTCGCCGAGGTGCGCGTTCACATGCGCGACGAGCAGGCTGCTGTCGCGCCCGACGGGCTTTTGGGCAAAAAGGCTGCCCGAAATGGCCGCGAAAAGAAGGACGAAAACTGTGCGCATGGCCTTGAACGGTATTTTCCGCAAAGATAGCAATTTGCGGCAAGGGGGGCAAGGGTGTTCGGAGAAGTGCCCGTTCGCCGGCCCCGGTGTCCGTCCAACATTTGGGGAGCAACTCGGCGGCAGTGCAGTAATTTTTTATACTTTCCTGATAATTATTTTTTTATAAAAAAATAAAAAAGAAAAAAACTGGCGCGCCGCATATTCTTCAGCCCGATGTACTTCTTTGCGCACGGCGGCGGCCGGGAATTTTCGGGGCAGGCCCTATCTTTGGCGGGGCCAACACCCTCCCTTCCGCTTATGAAACTGTTTTTGCTCGACGCCTACGCGCTCATTTACCGCGCCCATTTCGCCTTCATCAAACGCCCGATGCTCAATTCCAAGGGCGTGAACGTGTCGGCGGTGTACGGTTTCGTCAGCGGCCTTTGGGACCTGCTCCAAAAAGAACGGCCCACGCACATCGCCGTGGCCTTCGACCTCAGCGGACCCACCTTTCGCCACGAAATGTTCACCGACTACAAGGCCAACCGCGACGAACAGCCCGAGGACATCACCGTGGCCGTGCCCTACATCCGAAAGGTCTTGCAGGGCTTCGACATCCCGATCCTCGAAATGCCCGGCTACGAGGCCGACGATGTGATCGGCACGCTGGCCAAAAAAGCCGAGGCCGAAGGGTTCACGGTGTATATGATGACGCCCGACAAAGACTACGCGCAGCTGGTTTCGGAGAACATTTTCCTGTACAAGCCCGCGCGGATGGGCAACGACATCCAGGTCTGGGGCGTGCCAGAAGTACTGGCCGATTGGGGCATCCAACGGGTCGAACAGGTGGTGGATTGCCTCGGCCTGCAAGGGGATTCGATCGACAACATCCCCGGGGTGCCCGGCATCGGCCCCAAAAACGCCCAAAGCCTGCTCGCCAAGTACGGCAGTGTGGAGGGCATCCTCTCGAACCTCGACCAATTGGCGGGCAAACAACAGGAGGCCCTGCGCAAATATGCCGACCAGGCACTGCTGTCGAAAAAACTGGCCGCCATCGATCTCGCCGTTCCCGTGACCTTCGATGCCGATGCCTGCAAAATGGGCGATTGGCACCGGGACCAACTGGCGGCGGTTTTCCGCGAGCTCGAGTTCCGCTCCCTGACGGCCCGCATCCTCGGCGCCGAAGAACGGCCCGAAGCATCCGAGCCGAAAGCCGGCGCACAGGGCAATTTGTTCGGCGACGCCTCCCCTGCCGCGGCCCAGGCCGATCCGGCCCCGGCCAAAGCGGCCCTGTCCGACAAGAACATCTCCAACACGCCCCACGACTACCGCTTGGCCGATACGCCAGAAGCACGGCGTGAACTGCTCGACCGCCTGCTCTCGTGCGACGCGGTCTGTTTCGATACCGAAACCACCGGCATCGATCCCACCGAGGCCGAACTGGTGGGGCTTTCCTTTGCCGTGCGCCCGCAAGAGGCCTGGTATGTGCCCGTCCCGGAAAAGCCCGAGGAAGCCCGCCAAGCGCTGGCTTTTTTCAAACCTTTTTTTGAAAACGAACGAATCGCCAAGATCGGGCAGAACATCAAGTACGACGTCATCGTGCTGCGCTTCCACGGGGTGGAGGTGAAAGGGACTTTTTACGATACGATGATCGCCCACTACCTGTTGGAGCCCGACCGGCGGCACAACATGGACTACCTGGCCGAAACCTACCTCGACTATTCGCCCGTGCCCATCGAGAGCCTGATCGGCAAAAAAGGCAAAAACCAGCTCTCGATGCGCGATGTGCCCCTGCGCAAATTGGCCGATTACGCCGCCGAAGACGCCGATGTGACCCTCCAGCTCCGCGAGGTGCTCTTTCCCCAGATGACCGAGGCCGTCCGCAAACTGTACGACGAGGTGGAAGCCCCGATCATCCGCGTGCTGGCCGACATCGAGTCCGAGGGCGTGCGCATCGATCCGGATTTTCTGACGGCCTATTCGTCCGTGCTGGAAAAAGAGATCAAGGA